>NZ_BAABOB010000008.1:0-107431 GCF_054785155.1 Streptococcus parasalivarius | reverse complement strand
TAGTTACGACGTCTAGCGCCAAAGGACTTATCGACTTAACAAGACACCACTACTTTAACATAACGAAAAAAGTAGTGAGTACTTTCTCCCGTCGGAGATTTCCTCACTACTAATCTTAGTATGTTTTAGTTTTACCTTAATGCGTTTGTTGTTGTAATAATTAATATAGTCTACAATAGCTTGTTCCAAATGATCAATTGACTTAAAAATCTTTTCATAACCGTAAAACATTTCGGATTTCAAAATGCCAAAGAAGGATTCCATCATGCCATTATCTGGGCTGTTCCCTTTACGTGACATGGATGGTTGGATTCTTTTCTCCTCTAAAAAATGATGATAGAAATCATGTTGATATTGCCATCCCTGGTCACTATGGAGAATTGTATGTTCGTAATGGTCCTCTGTGAAGGCTTGTTCCAACATCATTTTTACTTGTGCTAAGTTCGGTGACGTAGAAAGATTGTAAGCAATAATTTCACTGTTAAAACCATCTAAAACTGGTGATAAATAGAGTTTTTGACTGCTTGCTGAAATGACAAACTCTGTCACATCTGTGTAGCACTTTTCCATTGGTTTTGATGCTTCAAACTGGCGTTGAATGAGATTCTCTGCTTTCATACCAACCTCTCCTTGATATGAATAATACTTACGTTTACGACGAATTCGAGCACTTAAACCAAGAGCCTTCATTAGACGTTGCACTTTCTTATGATTTACTACGAAGCCACGATTCCTCAATTCAAGAGTCATTCGACGATAGCCGTAATTCCCTTTATGCTCAGTAAAAATAGATTGAATTTCAACTTTAACATCACAATTCTTATCGCTTTGATCGAGCTGTTTTAAATGATAATAATAAGTAGAACGGGCAAGTTTAATAATCTTTAGAAGAATCTCTAAAGCAAACTCTGTTACTAATCCTCGGACAATTTCCGTTTTTCTTCTTGCTCTTTCTCGTCCCTCAATCGGAGTTCTCTCAACTTTTTTAGAACCGCATTCTCCGCTCTCAAGTACTCATTTTCTGCTTGAAGACGTTCTAGTTCCGTCATTTCTTTCAGTTTTTTCTTTGGCTTACGTCCCATTTTAGGTATTCTTTCTCTTGTCTTCTCAACAATAGTATACCCGTTTTTCTTATAGTGTACGAGCCAGTTAGGAAGCGTTCCACGATTTGGGAGAGCATATTCGAGAGAAACTCTATCTTGAGAATAGCCTTTAAATAGGACTTTATCAATCATTTCTTGTTTTAATTCAGTAAAGTAGTAACGATTCTTTCCCTTTTTGGCGATTTCTATTCCGTATCGATCAATCAATTTGATTATGTAGCTAAGATTAGAAATGTTTATCCCAAATTTATTTGAAAGCTGCTCTAAGCTATATCCTTGGTTTCTAAGTTCATAGATTTGAACCTTATCTTCATAAGTCAATTTCATAATAAAAACACCCCAAAAGTTAGATTTTTTCTACCTAACTTTTGGGGTTCAGTTCAGTCCTTCCTCGCTTTTTCATTTCTGGGCTCGGACCTAAAAAGGTTCACTGGACCTTTTTAGTCCTCTATTTCTACAACATCAGAGAGAAATTCAAGTTCTTGCGGGATATATTCTTCACGATCTTCTTTTTCTAATTCTTCCTTGGATTTGAGGCTTCGTGCAAATTCTGTTCGGAGTTTTTCAAATTCTGCTTTTGGAACAGCCATAATATTGGGTGAGAAACCGGCAGCTGAACTCATGATATTGCCAAACATATCATTGAGATCACTGCGTTTCATGACCTGTTCAGCATTAAAGGCGGCATTAAAAGCCAGGATGGCATTTTCCTGATTGGCTAATACAGGCTCAGATCCATTCAAAAGGGCCCTATTTTGTGGGCTAATAGAATCCAAGATTTCAGGCCAAGTTGCCTTTAGGGCATCCAGACATTGGCGTGATTTCTGCGGATTTTCCATGGTTTCACGCATAATAGTGAGAACCTTTTCACGATCCACCTTATACTGATAAGCAGGTTTGGCTTTTCGAGTTGGTGCTACTTCTCCTTGGACTTTGCCCTCTTTAAGAGCTTTACGTAGGCCTTCTACTTCGCGACGAAGACTATCTAACTCTTCTTGTAAATTTCCTGGAATTTCTTGTGGCATCTGACTATGGGTTTCTGACAATTTTATAGTCAGCATCTCCGCATAGATTTTAGGATGTGTTCCAGTTTTAATTTCTGGCAAGGCACTTGTAACCAAGTCAATCAATTGGAAAAGTCGGTCTTGCTCTAGAGAAAGATTCTCTTCAAAAAGGGGACTATGATGACTGTTCTCTCCACCCGCTTTGACAATCAAAAGATCACGGAAATACTCCAAGAGATCAGTCGCAAAACGGCTCATAGACTTACCATTATCAAAGAGAGTTTCGAGATTTGATAAAGCTTGCGTAGTATCTTGATTGCGAACGTTAGCGACGAAACTATCCAAGGCTGTCAAACCAATAGAACCAGTGATTTCTTCAGCTACGGCTTGGCTGACATGATTGTCAGGAGACAGACTCAGTGCTTGGTCTAAGATTGACAAAGCATCACGCATACCACCTTCTGCACGACGAGCAATAATAGTCAAAGCCTCATCATCAAAGGTCAGTCCTTCTTTTTCCAGAATTGAAGCCAAGTGCTCTTTAATAGCTCCCTGCTTGATCGATTTAAACTCAAAGCGTTGGACACGAGAAAGGATAGTCGCTGGAATCTTATGTAATTCGGTGGTCGCTAGGATAAAGACCACATTTTCAGTTGGTTCTTCCAAAGTCTTCAAAAGAGCATTGAAAGCACCTGTCGAGAGCATGTGAACTTCGTCAATAATATAGACCTTGTAAGTCGCACGACTTGGGGCATAGGTCGATTTGTCACGAATTTCACGAATCTCATCAACACCATTATTGGATGCCGCATCAATCTCTATAACATCTTCGAGACTACCGTTTGTAATATCGCGACAAATATCACAGTGATTACATGGCTCCCCATCAACTTGATTAGGACAGTTCATAGCCTTGGCAAAGATTTTCGCCGCACTAGTTTTACCGGTACCACGCGGCCCAGAAAAGAGATAGGCATGGCTGATTTTCCCTGACTCTACCGCCTGTCTTAGCGTGGTTGAAATCACTTTTTGACCAACCATTTCGCCAAAGGTCTGACTACGGTATTTACGATATAAGGCTTGATACATTAGTTTACCTCAAACATTCCAAATGTAAACTTGGTTTTCTCGAGTAGAATTTTGACAAATGCTTCAAGATAATCTTGGTCTACGTCGTTATAGTCTCCTACTTGGTGAGAATCCAAATCGAGAACACCAACTAATTTGCCATCTTTTACCATTGGTACAACAATTTCACTTCGAGCAGCGGAATCACAAGCGATGTAATTAGCGTGTTTGGTAACATCTTCGACAATTAAGGTTCTATTTTCTGCTGCAGACTGGCCACAAACACCCTTACCTAGGGCAATTCGAACACAAGAAACATTGCCTTGAAAAGGGCCAAGGATTAACTCATTATTTATATTATCCATCAGGTAGAAGCCTGTGAACACAGAATTTGGTAGAGTTGTATTCAAGAGAGCCGAGGCATTAGAAAAGTTGGCCAGAGCATTGTCTTCATTGGCAAAAAGTGCCTTAGCCTGAGCTAGCATTATTTCATAGGCTGATTTTTTTTCTTCGTTAGTCATAACTACCATTATATCAAAGATAGGTCCTTAAAACTAAGATTGACCTACCTTTTCTCCTTCCCTTTCATTTAAAAATAATTCAAGATCATGAATGACATTTTCAGGATATTCTAGACTAGAAATCTGATAAAACTTAACAGTCATCCGATTTCTGAACCAGGTTAATTGACGTTTAGCAAATCGACGCGTATTTTGCTTAAGTTTTTCCAAGGCTTCATCCAAGGTCTGATTCCCAGCAAAATAAGGAAACAACTCCTTATAGCCTATTCCACGAGCTGACTGGGCGTCAGGATAATTATCATAAAGCCACTTAGCCTCTTCCAAGAGTCCAAGTTCAACCATCTTGTCCACTCGTGTATTGATACGGTCATAAATCAAGGAGCGTTCATCATCTAATCCGATAAGAAAGGGGTCATAAGTTGTCTCAGTATTTTCAAGATTCTCCGAAAAACGATGAAGTTCAAGTGCTCTAGTGGCACGACGTCGGTTAATCTCCTTAATCTCAATACCCAAGTCATCGATTTTGTCAAAAAGTTCCTGATCAGATAATTGTTCTAATTCTGAGCGATAGGCTAAAACCTGTTTCTGGTCTACCTGTCCCCCTAGGTGATACCCTTCTAGAAGGCTTTGTAAATAGAGACCTGTTCCTCCTACAATAATAGGCAACTTGCCACGACTAACAATATCAGTAATGGTAGCCTCAGCCTCTGTTACAAAATCATAGGCTGAATAAGACTCATTAACATCGCGAACATCAATCAGATGATGCACTGCTGCAGCCTGCTCTTCAGGAGTGGCCTTTGCGGTTCCTATATTCAATTGTCGGTAAACCTGCTGGCTATCTCCTGAAATAATTTCTCCATTAAAGCGCTGGGCCAATTTAATCCCAAGCGCCGTTTTTCCCACAGCAGTAGGTCCAGCCACTACAATAAGTTTGGTTTTCATAATGTTTTCACTTGCTATTCTAGATATTTTTTTAGATAATATAAGCATATTATAACATATACGGAGGATAGTCTCATGGCTAAAAAACATTCATTCGCTAAAGGTGTCGCTACTGGCGTTATCGGAACTGCTGCTACTGTAGCAGGTGCTGTCTTCGCAGTTAAGAAAACCATTATCGAACCAGAAGAAAAAAAATTGGCTTTCATCGAAGAAAACCGTAAAAAAGCAGCTCGCCGTCGTGTAAGCCGCTAAAACTGATGACCAGGGAAACCTGGTTTTTTACTGTAATTTTTACTCTTCATCTATGACTAAGAACGGAGCCAAATTTGAAAAGAAAAGAAAAAAATATAATATCATTACTTTCTCTTTTCTAGCTTTCTTCTTTCTCTTTGGTTTTTTATCAAAACATTTAAAAGAACCTGTAAAGCCTGCAGCAAAAACGCATCACATCTCTCACACCCTTTCATCAAAAAGCAGCTCATCTCATAAAAAAGAGAATACTAAATCATCAACAGCTACTTCTACGGAAGACCATAAGAGGGATGCTAAAGACGAAAATAAGAACCAAGCATCTCCTTCTGCTCAAGAAGCAAATCAGAAAACAAAACAACCAAACATCCCACCAAGAGGGAAATCAAGAAAAGTCCAAGCCTGCTGAAGGCGGACGAGGTTGGGGCGGACCAGAAGATGGCTCCTATGCCACTAACGGAGGAGGCGGTGGAGGTCACGATGCAGCCTTCGCCGCAGGTGCTGGTGGAGGAAGCAATCACTCAAGCTCAACTGATCAGAGCAATGAGTGGGTTAACGACGTTGATAACAATCCTTACGAGTACCCACAAGCTTCATCAAGCACAGACACAAGTGCAAATTCCAATTAATGAGATAACAGAATACTAAACATCACCAGTATTCTATTTTGAACCTTAGTTAGGACTAATCCTGACTAGGGTTTTTGCTTATCAAAAAAACACCTATATTGGAATAGGTGTCAAATACATTTGGTTTAATTTGGGGCAGAATAGCTTTAGACCGCATGGTTAAAGGCTTAAAAATGTCCCCTGCCGGAATCGAACCAGCAACGACTCCTTAGGAGGGAGTTGTTATATCCATTTAACTAAGAGGACTTATGAAAAAATCTGCCACGAGGACAGATTTTTTATGTGAAATCTGTAAATTATTTACGGATTTCTTTGATACGTGCAGCTTTACCTTGCAAAGCACGCAAGTAGTAAAGTTTAGCACGGCGGACTTTACCGTAGCGTACAACTTCAATCTTTTCAACACGTGGAGTGTGGATTGGGAAAGTACGTTCTACACCGATACCGCTTGAAATTTTACGAACTGTGTACATTTCTGAGATCCCTTGACCTTTGCGTGAAATAACTACACCTTCAAAGATCTGGATACGTTCGCGAGTTCCTTCGACAACTTTCGCGTGAACGCGAACTGTGTCACCAGGACGGAATGATGGGATGTCAGTACGAAGTTGACCTTCTGTCAAACTTTGGATCAATGGATTCATTTTTATATACTCCTATCTTACTAATCTTAAGAGCAACCTCTGTGTCTCAGCGGATTAGCCGTTATTTTTGTGTGTCCATTACACACTCTTAATATGTTATCAAAAATTTTTAAAGATGTCTAGTATCTTATTGCATTTCTATCATTTTTTGTTGACCATAAATGCTTGTCTTATGATTGATGAGATAAGCAAAAGCCATGACAATTGCATAAGGGATTGCATTAGCTGGACCAAAAACCTCAACGCCTATGAAAATAGGTGCTAAAAGGGTATTGGTACTGCTACCAAAGACAGATAGATAGCCAAGACCTGCTACAAGTGGGATTGGAAGTCCTAGAACTGGTGCTAAAACAGCACCAAGACTTGCTCCTATGGCAAACAAAGGAGTTACTTCTCCTCCTTGGAACCCAAGAGATAAGGTGAAGACGGTCAAGAGCAATTTCAAGAGCCAATCCAATGGATAAATGGTACCACCACCAACACTTAAAGCAATCAAATTCGTTCCAAGACCTGTATAGCGTCCCTTCCACAAAATCAGAAGAAGACAGGTTAAGACGACACTTCCTAATAGAACACGATAATAGGGATTTGGGAGCAGACTTGCCACTTTCTTTTTAGATAGTGATAAGAGATAAGCAAAGAGATTTCCTGCTATACCAAAGACCAGACCTAAAAGAGCTAATTTAACGAATGTCTCAAGGTCAATAGTCAAACTTTCGGATACAAAGTGACTAAATTTTTCAAGACCTAAAAGGTGGCTTGTTGTACTAGCCACAAAAGATGCAATAAGAGTTGGTACTAAAATTGGAAGGCTTAACTGTCCCAGGATCAAGACCTCAAGAGCAAAGAAGGTCGCAGCAATTGGTGTTTGGAAGAGACCTCCAAAACCAGCAGCCATCCCCATGGTCAAGCAAAGTCGTGAGGCATTAGGTATCTTAAAGTAGCGACTAAAGGCATGGGAAACTGTGGCACCAAGTTGCACTGCTACCCCTTCACGACCTGCCGAACCCCCAAAAAGATGTGTCAGCCACGTTGTCACTGTCACAAGTGGGATTAATCTTAAAGGTACCTGCTTCTCCTCATTGTGACCAACCTTGAAAATTAAGCCCATTCCTTGTGCTGCCTTGCCTGCAAACCTATGGTAAAGGTAAACAATCAAAAGCCCAGCTATAGGAAGCGCTGGGACTAGATAAAAGAGATGGTGGTCCCGATATTCTGAAAGTCCTATGAGAACACGACCAAAAATAGCATCAATCAGCCCAACTATCACTCCTAGAAAGACAGCATAGAGACTTAAAATCACTAAATTGGAGTATGAGAGACCTTGACTCTCACTTAATTGTCTAACTTTCATCTTAATAACCTACTTTCCTTCAAGCTTACCAGCTTGATAAGTACGTGAATGCTTCATAATATCTGCAAAGCTAGCTACGATAGCCTCTTGGTATTCTGGATTTACGACACTCGCTGCTACATTATCCAGCAAAGCCTGCTCACGCTCAGGATCATAGATTGCCTTTCCGGTGCGTTGTTTATAAGCACTTACTCGAGTTACCAATTTCATACGTTCTTCCAACAAAGCCACAATCTCATTATCAACGGTGTCAATCTGTTGGCGAATCTCATTTAAGTCCATACTGACCTCCTTTTTTCTCTTCATTATAACAAAAATGACCTGAGGACAAAAGAGCCTCAAGCCATTGAATTGCTTATAAAAAGAGTTTTCTTACCTGACTGATATTACTTTCATTAACAACCAAATATAAGGTTGCTCCTGCTTTTAGACGTGTGTCTCCATGAACAACCTCAGACTGGTCTTGAAAAATCTGAGTGGAAATCAAAACCCCGTCAGGTAAGGTTAAATCCTTAACCAATCGACCAGCTAAACTATCTGTAACTGGTAAATCAATCATCGTCGGTATATTATCAACTTGTTTTGGTTCGTGAGCAATCAGATTGTGAAGCATGGCTTCATAGACGGGTTCTCCTCCCATGAAATCCATGACGAGATAGGCAATCAGGGTCACAACTCCGATTGTCATCAATTGGTGAAGGTCACCCACCATCTCAGTCACTAAAATCATAGCAGTTAGCGGTGCCTTGGATACTGCACCGAAATAACCAGCCATACCAAGAATGATAAAAATAGGGAACTGACTGACTTGTAAGAATCCTAGATTTTCAAAAGCTGCCGCAAAGACGCTACCAGAAAGAGCACCTAAAGTCAAAATCGGCAAGAAAATCCCACCAGGAAAACCTGAACCAAAGGACAACATACTCCAAATAAAGCGAATAGCCAAATAGAGGATAGCCACAGTTAGAGCAGGATGTAAATCATTTAGGGCAAGAATCAATTCATTCCCACCACCTAAAAGATATGGAAAATAGAGACCTATAGGAATGATAAACAGAACTGCCAGAAGGCCATGAAAATGAGATGGCAAGTGGAAGATTTTCCCTAACCCTTGGTAGACCTTACCAATACGTAAGACAACCCACTCATAACCGTATCCAAGCACACCTAGAAAAATCCCCAAGATAATAAGAATCCAATAATCTTTCAAAGGAAATACGGGTAATTTTTCTGTCATAGCAAGAACCGGAACCTGACCAAAGATCCGTAAGGAAACAGCATTGGCTACTAAAGATGCCGTTAAAGCTGTCACCCAAACATGGCGCGAGAAATGATGATAGACTTCTTCGACAACAAACAGAAGACCGGCAATAGGGGCATTGAAGGCAGCCGATAACCCTGCTGCCGCTCCTGCAGCAATCAAGACGCGCTTTTCACGTGCAGAGAGCTTAAGACTCTCAGCTAAGCCCTTAGCAGTCATAGCACCAAGTTGAATACTAGGGCCCTCACGTCCCAGCATAAGTCCCATTGAAATCCCAAGGACTCCACCTAGGAACTTACGCCATAATACTGACCACCAAGACGGATGTAAGAGCCCCATCAGTTCCCCTTCAACATGGGGAATTCCTGAGCCCTTGATGTCTTTTTCCTGCTTAATAAGGTAACCAATAAAAAGTGCAATCAAGAGATTAACCAGAACAATTCCCAAAATCAGAAGTGGATTATGAAGAGCGTCTTTGTATATAGCTACAGAAAATTCGGCCCCTTTGGCAATTAACCAGCGAAAAAGACTGACCACTGCTCCTGCCGTCACCCCCACTAAGAGCCCTCGCCAAACGGACCAAAGCAGATGTTGAGATTGCGTCCTAAAATCTCTTTCTATTTCATTCATAAAAACTCCATTTTAACTACAATAAAAGCAGACTTTACTCTGCCTTTTTCTTATGCTAATGCTTCTGAAATTTTTTCAGCGAAAGCTTCGAGGTTCTCGATATCTTCATCTTCAGCAGAAAGATCAACCTTGACACTATCTGCTCCTTTAGTCGCCCCTGTGAAGGTGAATTGATTTTCAAATTCATCAACTGAGTGACAGAAATAATCGTAGAAAGTATCTCCTGAACCTACAACACCAAAGATTTTACCTGACAAATCGAGATCAGCCAAATCTTCGTAAAAGTCAACGATTTCATCTGGCAACTCACCATCACCATAAGTGTAAGTCGCTACAATACAGATGTCCGCATCTTCAAAATCAGCGGCATCAACCGTTGTACACTCGTCTACATCTACAGTGTGACCCAATTCTTCCAATTTTTTGGCAACGATATCTGCGATTTCTTCCGTGTTACCGGTCATACTGGCATAAACGATTTTTGCTAAAGCCATAATGTCCTCCAAAATAATAAATTAGCTATATTATATCATATTTCTTCAGAAAATAAATGACCTAATAACTCAAAAAAAACTGCCCTGATTGGCAGTTTTAAATTGACATTAATTCTTCTTTTTAGACTTTTCTTAGGTGAGTGCGGACGCTAGCGACTTCCTTCGGAATTCCATAGCTAAGTTTTGAGCCTAGTGTCTCAAAACTTCCGAGTGCCTAAAGCTTTTAAACTTTAGGCACTTTTCTCACAACGAAAAGTCTTGTCTACAGCTCGTTCTGAAATTATTAAAGGAACTATCTCATTTCATCTACAGAAAATAGTCTATGTTTTGATAGCCAAGTCACTTGTTAGAGGAAACTAAAACTGCCCATCAGGACAGTTTTAGATTTTGTAAAAGTTCAAAATGTCGATAGACTAGCCATAAGCCAACACCAACTAACAGAATGATAATCACTGCTCTCATGAGACCTCTAAGAAAAGTCAAGAGCCAAGTGAGAAGCATAGAGCTGATTAGCCAACTCCATCCAGAAGCACTGTAAAGGGTTTGAATACTCTCTATGGAATGACTTGTCAGAGTTTTTACCCAAGTGGGAATATAAATCCAAATGCCATCACCTGATAAGCCCAAACGATTGGCAATCATGGTTCCTGTTGTTTGCAACCAAGTAAAGACCCCAGCATTGAAAAGAAAAAGGAAGGTTTGCATGGGGTAACGTCTAGCAAGGCGTTTCAAATAGCGCATGACAGCCCCTCCTTAATTAGCATAAAGAGCATGGACCGTATCAATATCCACCTGTTGAATCCCGTAATAAGATCCAGCGGATTGCATAACGGATGTCTTAGAGTCATCATGGTCTAAGCCAATAGCATGTCCCAATTCGTGTTCAGCCGTATTAACAATACGCTTGTGAGTATAACCAAAATCACTATTCAAGAGGAAGTAACGATTTAACTTTACATCCACATGAGTGATGCGATTGGTCAAAACATTGGTTTGACTATCTGCTAAACCTGCTGCCTGTGAATTCGCATCGGAATAGTCTGTCGCAACAATGTCAGCCGTTGAGGCATCATCAGTTAAAGTAAAGATGAAAGCACCCGTGTTATTCCAGTTGGTGATAGCTTCCTTATAGGCGGCTACCAAGGTTTCGTCTGTAGATTGTATATAGATGCTGGCTGTATTTTGCGCCCATCTAGCTCCGTTAGACTCTGGAATAGTATCTGTCGTTGATAAGTTAGAGACAACTTTCTCAACGTCACTAGTACTGGTACCACTAAACCCTAGCTCTACTTGATGAAAGGCTTGGTTAATATTTGTGGCTAAGGTACTTGAAGAGTTATTGGCATAGTAGACGAGTCCATACCCAATGAGTGCTAGCACTAGGGCAAGTTTAAATATAGCCCAAATAAGATTCCAAATAAATTGTAAAAGAAGTTTGGGAATATAGAAGATTACTCTGAATAATTTTTTCATTATTGAGCCTCCTTTTCGAAACTTCCCTTAGTATATCAAGCTCTAATAGTTCTGACAAGTAAAAAATATCACTTTAAGCTTTTATCATCTCTTTGATAAGATGTTACAAACTTGACCTATTAAGACAAACGTTCTTCTTTAACGTAATCAATAGGTAACCATTCTAAGTAGGCTTCTAGTTGTTTTTCCCAATAATACCATTCATGTCTTCCATGGTCCGTGCGGTAGTCAATGTCCAAACCAAGAGCTTTCAAATCAGCTACTGCTTTGTTTTGAGAGTCAAAAAGGAAATCCTCAAGACCACACCAGGCAAAGAATTTGGTTTTCTTGTCATGTTGTTTGGCTAGATTGACCAGTTTATGCTGCTCAATGTCTTTTCCTTCTAAATCTCCAAAGACACCTTGCCAGTATTCCTTAGACTCACTCGTTTCATCAGTAATCATCTCCACTGATAATCCAAGAGCACCAGAGAAGGAACCGGCACAAGCAAAGTTATTTGTCGTTAAGGCGAGTTTGAAAGACCCATAGCCACCCATAGAAAGTCCAGCGATAAAAGTCTTTTCACGCTTCTTAGTCATACTTGGGAAGAAACGTTGCATGACTTGAGGAAGTTCCTTAGCAATGGCATCGTAATACTTAACACCGTATTTGGTATTTGTATACCATCCATTTTCAGAGTTAGGCATAATAACGATAAGATTAGTCTTACGAAGGAGACGCTGAATATTGGTACGAAAGGCCCAAGAATTATGATTGCCCCCCATGCCATGAAGGAGATAGAGAACCGGAATGTCCGTATCACTTTCCGTTTCAGCAATCTGGTCGCGGTCTGGATAAATGACATCTACTTGACGGTACTGTCCTAGAACATCTGAAGAGTATTCAATTTGAAAAAAAGCCATTGTATTTTCCTTTCTAAATGTCAGAAAAGCTGGGATCCCCCAGCTTCTGCTTTAAGAAGAAAATCTTGTTGAGATTTACCTCTATTTCGATGAATGCAAGCAAGACGAAGACGCTCACACCCTTATTGTAACATCAATGATTAACGTACTTCCATGACTACCGGAAGAATCGCTGGGCGACGTTTAGTTTGGTCAAAGAGGAACTTAGCTACATCGTCTCGGACAGCCCCTTTAAGTTCACCCCAATCGAAGCTGTCTCCTGCCAAGTAATTTTCAACGGTAGCATTGACAATGTCAGCAGCCTCACGGAGAATGTCACGGCTCTTCTTAACATAGACGAACCCACGAGTGTTCACACGCGCTTTAGAGACAATCTTACGTTCCTTCTTGTTCACAGTGATAGCTACGATAAAGATACCATCTTCAGACAAGACCTTGCGGTCACGAAGGACGATATTACCCACATCACCAATGGCATTACCGTCGATCATCACATCACCAGCTGGAACAGCTCCTTCATGAAGGAAACCTTGATCTTCAGACAAGTGCATGATATCACCGCGTTTAACGATATAAATATTTTCTGGAAGAATACCAACTTCCAAGGCTAACTCTGCATGGGCTTGAAGGTCACGGTACTCACCTTGGATAGGGAAGAGATACTGTGGACGAAGGAGATTAATCATCAATTGAAGTTCACGAGCATTGGCATGTCCAGATACACGAAGGCTCTGCGTAATCATCTTAACAGTTCCACCAGCCTTATAGATAGCGTTGTTGACACGTGCCACTACAGCTTCTTTAGCAATGCTTGGAGTTGTTACGATATAAACCAGATCTCCATCCTTAATTTGAACGTAACGGTGACGACCAACAGCCATCTTTTGGAGACCATCGATTGGTTCACCCATACGACCATTTTCAAGGATAATCAACTCGTGGTCTTCAAACTTGTTCATGTCTTTTGGTTTGACAATAAGTTTTTCATGCTCCACAGTCAATTTTTTGAGACGGATGGCTGTTCGGACTATATTTTCAACGTCAAAACCAGTAAGAACAACGCGACGTCCGTGATCAGCAGCTGAATCGAAGACTTGTTGAATACGTACCAAGTTTGAGGCAACTGCAGCAACAATAACACGTCCTTCTGCATCGGCAATGACTTGGTCAATTTCTTGACCAACTTCTGCTTCCGAAGCTGTTTGTTCAGTACTTGTCGCATTTGCTGAGTCTGACAAGAGGGCCAAGACACCTTCACGTCCAATTTCAGCCAAACGACCTAAATCAGTTTTGTAATAAGGACGTGCAGCTTGGTCAAACTTGAAGTCACCAGTATAAACAATATTGCCTTGGTCAGTGCCAAGAACAATCCCCATTGATTCTGGAATAGAGTGGGTTGTTTTAAAGAATGAGACTTCAGCATCTTCAAATTCAATTTCAGTTTCTGCGTCAATAACATGGAAGTTATTGAATTTCTTAACGCCAGCATTTTTTACAAAAAGCTTAGCCAACTCAATAGTAAGTGATGACCCAAAGACTGGTACTTTGACGTCTTGCAAGATATAAGGTAGGGCACCAATGGCATCAGCATGTCCGTGAGTCAAGAAAATCCCTTGGATACGATCTCTATTCTCAATCAAGTAATCTAAGTTAGGAATGACAAAGTCAACACCTAATTGTTCATTTTCAGGATACTTTAGACCAGCATCCAAGATAAAGATAGAGTCGTTAATCTCAACAATATAGAGGTTCTTAGCATTTTCACGTACTCCACCTAGGGCAATAATTTTAATATCGCTCATGCTTGTTTTTCTCCTTTTTAGTTTGACTCTCTTCTAGAGCCTATTTTTACAGACGGTCCAAGAAGCTGAACGTTCGTGCGAACAGTCTCCTTGTCGATTTACAGGCCACAACAAAAAGTTGCATACTCTTTAAGTATACAACTTTTTAGCTTATTTTACAATTTAGAGTCAGACGATAGTTACTCAAACATAGCGTAGTAGTCTGTGATATCCAATTGACCTTTTTCTTCCTTGGTAAGGTCTTTAATGATTTGACCATCCTTCATAACGATAAGACGATTTCCGTATTTAAGGGCATCTTCCATATGGTGAGTAATCATCAAGGCTGTCAAGTGGTCGCCCGTCACAAACTCATCGGTCAACTCCATGAGAGCCACACTTGTCTTAGGATCTAAGGCTGCGGTGTGTTCGTCTAAGAGCAAGAGCTCAGGACGTTTAAGTGTCGCCATCAAAAGACTGAGTGCCTGACGCTGACCACCTGAGAGGAGACCTGCTGGTGTATCTAAGTGTTTTTCTATACCATTACTGATACGTTCAATCAGACCTTGAAATTCCTCTGTGTAGAGATGAATTTGGCGTGATTTAAGACCTCGTTTTTCGCCACGGTATTTGGCAATCAAAAGATTTTCTGCAACCGTCATACGAGGAGCCGTTCCCATTTTAGGATCTTGGAAGACCCGTGAGAGGTACTTGGCACGTTTCTCAGCAGGCAGAGCCGTAACATCCTCACCCATGATGAAAATATGACCACTGGTCAACATGAGGGTCCCAGCAATGACATTGAAGAGGGTTGATTTTCCAGCACCATTTCCACCAAGAATGGTAATAAAATCACCTTCTCTAATGGTAAGATTGACATGGTCCAGGATGGTTTTTTCGGTATCAAAACCATTATTAACCTTAACAGTCGCATCTTTAAGTTCTACAATAGCTGTCATCGTGATAAGGTCACCCCCTTAAAGAATTTTCGGCGTAGGACAGGCGAGATCAAGCAAATGGCCAGAACAATCGCACTAAAGAGTTTGAGGTAGTTCGTGTTAAAGCCAAGAGCGATAACTGCTGTCAAAAGGAACTGATAGAGGATTGAACCAATACAGATGGCAATCAAACGTTCCAACAGAGTCAAGTTAGTCGCATAGAGGACCTCACCAATGATGATGCTGGCAAGACCAATGACGATAACACCAATACCTTTAGAAACATCGGCATAACCGTCCTGTTGACTAATCAAGGCTCCTGAGAGGGCAATGATACCGTTTGAGATAACAAGACCCATCACTTCCATATTGTCTGTGTTGATACCAAAAGATTTGGCCATGTCTCTATTATCACCTGTGGCAATATATGCTTGACCTAGGCGCGTGTTAAGAAAGGCAATCAAGGCAGTGATAACAATGGTTACAGCAATGAGACCAACAATCAAGAGGTTGTAGTCCTTGCTGAAAGGAAGTAAATCTTGAATAGTCTTAATATCAAGAAGTCCTAGGTTGGCCCTTCCCATAATCATAAGCATGACTGAGTTAAGAGAAGTCATGACCAAAATCCCTGCCAAAATAGTAGGAATTTCTCCCTTAGTATAGAGGAGACCAGTCACAAGTCCAGCACCACAGCCGGCCAAAACAGCAACCAAGGTTGCTAAAATTGGGTTCCAACCAAAGTTCATAAGAGTTACTGCTACTGCCCCACCAAGAGGAAAGGAACCTTCTGTTGTCAAATCAGGAAAATCCAAGATACGGAAAGTCATGTAAATCCCAAGACCTAGGATTCCGTATAGAAGCCCCTGATAAATAGATGAAATAATCATAAGTCCTCCTTATTTATCAGCTTTAACAGCGATGTCTGACTGTTTAAGCACATCGTCAGGGATGGTGATGTTGAGGTCTTGAGCAACTTTAAGGTTGAGCGTTGGAGTACCATCATCAATAACATCAACTGGGATATCCTTAACTTTCTTACCTTTAAGAACCTTAACAGCACTACGAGCTGTGGCTTTTCCAAGTTCATATTGGCTTTGAGCAACTGAGGCCAAACCGCCCTCTTTCACCATAGTATCGACAGTCGTATAAACTGGAATCTTAGCTTGGTTGGCTGATGAGATTACTGTTGAAAAGGCTGAGGCAATAGTATTATCTTGTGGCGTCCAGATAGCATCTACCTTACCAGTCATGACTGACATGGTTGTATTGATTTCATTGGTTGATGGTACGGCATACTCGACCACATTTAGGCCATCTTTTTCAGCGAATTTCTTAAAGCTCTCAACCTGTGATTTGGAATTATCCTCGCTTGAAGCGTAGAGAATACCAATCGTTTTAGCATTTGGTGTTAGTGATTTGACCAACTCTACTGTCTGCTTAATAGGCACTTGGTTGGAAGTCCCTGTGACATTACCTTCCGGATGCTTGAGATTCTTAACCAATTTGGCCCCAACAGGGTCTGAGATAGCTCCCATAATGACTGGAATGTTCTTGGTAGCTGCCGCTAGCCCTTGTGCTGCTGGCGTTGCAATACCGATAACGACATCATTCTTGTCATTGACCAATTGTTTAGACATGGTTTGAATTTTAGACTGGTCTCCTTCGGCATTTAGGAGGGTGATTTTAACCTTGTCTCCCTTATAACCAGCTTCCTTAAGACCATCCTCAATTCCCTTCTCGATTTGATCCAGGGCATCGTGAGTCACGAACTGGAGGATTCCTACTTTGACGACCTTATTAGCATCTTGGTGCTCTTTTTTGAAAAGATCTGTACCAATAGAACCGAGCGTCAAGATAGCTAAGAAAACCAAAGTCCAAATTAAACGCTTGTTTTTCATATGTGTCTCCTTCTATAAATTCTTCCTTTCTATTGTAAGTCATTTTCAGTCAATTAGCAATATTCTTAATTTATAAAAATTACCTTTCTCAAAGAAAAAGAATCAGAACACGATGTCTGATTCTTTTTCCTATTATTACTGATATTGTGCCAAGTCTAGCTTCATAATATAAAAGTAAAGGTCGCCATATTGTCCTTTGTAGCCAATATCATGTCCGTTTATAGTCACCTTAGTGACTGGCGTTGAATCCGGTAAGGCAATCCAACAAGCTTGCTGTGCTCTGACAAATTCATTGTAATCTTCAAAAGAAGTGTGTTTTTCTTGCTTTGCAGTATTTAAATAAGTTACTTCAATCATCGAGGGACCTCCTTTTAATCCTTTAATTAAAGTCTAGATTACGCTTCCTAGTGAGTAAAGTCAATCATGACGACTTAAAAAAATTAGCAGGCTAGCCCATACAAATAGACCCCATAGCAAATGCCATGAGGTCTATTTTAATTGGAATCTGGATTCTTAAGGTCCTATCCGACCGTTAAATCATTTTAACGTTTGCGTCGTTTTCCGCCATAGAGTCCAAATCCAGCTAGAAGACTTGCCAAACCAAAGATTGCAAGGTTTGAATCCTCACTACCAGTTTCTGGAAGTTGAGCTGTCTTATCACTTGGATTGATAAAGTGAGCTTCTTCTTTTGTTTCTGGAAGTACTGGAGCCTTAGGCTCTTCTGTTTGTGGAGCTGGCTGTGGCTCTGGTGTCGGAGTTGTATCCGGCACTGGTGTTGGAGTCACAATTTGTTTGTAGATGTGTTGAGTATTACCATTTTCATCTACAATTGTCTTCACAAATTCATAACCTGGGATTTCTTTCTTAGGTTGTTGGCCATCTTCGGTTGGATAACCAGGGATTGGCGTACCATTTTCATCAACGTATGACGTCGTTACTTTCTCGTAGACATGTTCGATATCACCATTAGGTAATTTCTTAGTTTCTACGAAGCGGTAACCTGGAATTTCAGCTTTTGGCTGTTCACCATCAACTGTAGGATATCCTGGGATTTCCTTACCTTCTTTATCAACAAACTTAGTGATTGGAAGAACAGTTGGTGTGTAAGTTGCGGAAGCTTTTGTTCCGTTCACATCTTCACGAACTACTGTCACTGTTGGTGCAGTACCGGTAAATTCAGGTTCTGGTGTGAATGTTACAGTGCCATCGGCAGCTACTGTGTAAGTTCCGACACCTGCAATAGTCTTAGTTGTTGAGCCATCTTCAAAAGTAGCTGTTACTTGGTTATTCATTGGTACACGGCTATCGCCCTCAGTGAAGCTTGGCTTACCTGTTTGCGTTTGGCCTTTGTTTCCAATTGAGGTAACTGATTCTGCAGTTGGTGTTACTGGTGTTACGGTTGGCGTGTAAGTTGCTGTAATGGCTGTACCGTTCTTGTCAACACGTTTCACAGTTACGCCTGTACCTGTTCCTGTGAATGATTTCTCTGGGACGAAGGTTACTGTTCCGTCTGGAGCAACTGTGTAAGTTCCTTCACCTGGAATAACTTTAGTTGTTGAGCCGTCTTCAAAGGTAGCAGGTACATCATCATCCATTGGGACACTTGGGTTACCAGGCGTGAAGCTTGGTGTACCTGTTTGTGTTTGACCTTGGATATCTGTAGATGTTGTTGGCTCAGCAGTTGGAGTAACTGGAGTTACTGTTGGTGTGTAGGTTGCTGAAGCCTTAGTTCCGTTCATATCTTCACGAACAACAGTCACAGCTGGTGCAGTTCCTACGAATGATTTTTCTGGAACAAAGGTTACGGTTCCATCTGCTACTACTGTGTATGTACCAACACCATCAACAGTCTTAGTCGTTGAACCATCTTCAAATGTTGCTGGAACATCGTCATTCATTGGTACACGGCTATCGCCTTCTGTAAATACTGGCTTACCAGTTTGTGTAGCACCTTGGATATCTGTTGATGTTGTTGGTTCAGCAGTTGGAGTAACTGGAGTTACTGTTGGTGTGTATTTCGCTGTGATTTCAGTTCCGTTCTTATCAACACGTTTCACGGTTACGCCTGTAGCAGTTCCTACGAATGATTTTTCTGGGACGAAAGTTACTGTACCATCTGGAGCAACGGTGTAAGTTCCTTCACCATCTACTGTCTTAGTGGTTGAACCATCTTCGAAGGTAGCTGGAGCATCCTCATCGATTGGAACATTTGGATTCCCTTCTGTGAAGGTTGGTTTACCAGATTGTGTTTGACCTTGGATATCTGTTGATGCAGCATCTTCAGAAGTTGGAACGACTGGAGTAATCTTAGGTGTGTAAGTTGTTTCTACAGTTGTTCCATTAGTATCCGCAGCTTGAACTTTCACTGGAACAACATCACCTGAATAAGATTTGTTTGTTGGTATGAAGGTCACAACACCTGTACCTTTATCAACGGTGAAGGTACCAATTACATCACCTGCTGGTGATTTCGCAAACACTGCCGCTGCTGGTTGGCCAGTTTCATCAAGAAGAGTAATGGTATCTTTGTCGATTGGAGCAACGGAATCTCCCTCGGTAAAGGTTACTGTTCCAGTCTGCACCACGCCTTGAGGACCAGTTGATTCTGCTGGTGTAGCAGTTGGAGTCACCGGTGTTACTGTTGGTGTGTAAGTCGCAGAAGCTTTGGTTCCGTTCTTATCTTCACGAACCACTGTCACTGCTGGTGCAGTTCCGACGAATGATTTTTCAGGAACAAATGTTACCGTACCGTCTGCTGCTACTGTGTATGTACCAACTCCATCAACAGTCTTGATAGTTGAACCATCGTCGAAAGTAGCTGGAACGTCATCGTTCATTGGCACACGGCTGTCGCCTTCAGTAAATTCAGGCTTACCTGTTTGGGTTTGACCTTGTTTTCCTGTTGATTTTGTATCTTCCGCAGTAGGAGTTACTGGTGTCACAGTTGGGGTGTACTTAGCTGTAGCTGGTGTCCCATTCTTATCTACACGTTTAACGGTTACACCTGTACCTTCTCCTGTGAATGATTTTTCTGGGACGAAGGTTACTGTGCCATCAGGAGCTACAGTATAAGTACCTTCTCCTGGAATAACTTTAGTTGTTGAGCCATCTTCGAAGGTAGCTGGAGTATCTTCATCGATTGGAACATTTGGATTTCCTTCGGTGAAGGTTGGTTTACCTGTTTGAGTTTGACCTTGGATGTCTGTAGATGTTGCAGGATCAGCAGTTGGTACAACTGGAGTGATCTTCGGTGTGTAAGTTGTTTCAGCAACTGTTCCGTTTGTATCTTTACCTTGAACCTTAACTGGAACCACATCACCTGAGTAAGATTTATCCGTTGGGGTGAAGGTCACAACACCTGTTTCTTTATCAACAGTGAATGTACCGATCACATCACCTGCTGGTGATTTCGCTTCTACTGATGCTGCTGGCTGACCAGTTTCATCAAGAAGAGTAATAGTATCCTTGTCGATTGGTGCGACTGGGTCACCTTCAGTGAAGGTGACTGTTCCAGTTTGAACCAAACCTTGAGGTCCCGTAGATTCAGCTGGTGTTGCTGTTGGAGTTACTGGTGTCACAGTTGGTGTGTAAGTCGCAGAGGCTTTGGTTCCGTTCTTATCTTCACGAACAACCGTTACGGCCGGCGCTTTACCTGTGAATGATTTCTCAGGAACAAAGGTTACTGTGCCGTCTGCTGCTACTGTGTATGTACCAACACCGTCGACAGTCTTGGTAGTTGATCCATCGTCGAAAGTAGCTGGAACGTCATCGTTCATTGGCACACGGCTGTCGCCTTCAGTAAATTCAGGCTTACCTGTTTGGGTTTGACCTTGTTTACCTGTTGTTTCAACTGGTGTCGCTGTCGGTGTTACAGGAGTTACTGTTGGGGTGTACTTAGCTGTAGCTGGTGTACCATTCTTATCTACACGTTTAACGGTTACACCTGTACCTTCTCCTGTGAATGATTTTTCTGGGACGAAGGTTACTGTGCCATCAGGAGCTACAGTGTAAGCACCTTCTCCTAGAATAACTTTAGTTGTTGAGCCATCTTCAAAGGTTGCTGGTACATCATCATCCATTGGGATTGCAGGGTTACCAGGTGTGAAGCTTGGTGTACCTGTTTGAGTTTGACCTTGGATGTCTGTAGATGTTGCAGGATCAGCAGTTGGGACAACTGGAGTGATCTTCGGTGTGTAAGTTGTTTCTACTCTTGTACCATTTGTATCAGCTGCTTGAACCTTAACTGGAACCACATCACCTGAATAAGATTTGTCTGTTGGTGTGAAGGTCACAACACCTGTTTCTTTATCAACGGTGAAGGTACCGATCACGTCACCTGCTGGTGATTTCGCATCTACTGATGCTGCTGGCTGACCATTTTCATCAAGAAGAGTAATGGTATCCTTATCAATTGGTGCAACTGGGTCACCTTCAGTGAAGGTTACTGTTCCAGTTTGAACCACACCTTGAGGTGCTTCAGATTCAGCAGGAGTTGCTGTTGGAGTTACTGGTGTCACAGTTGGTGTGTACTTAGCAGTAACTGGAGTACCGTTCTTATCGACACGTTTAACCGTTACGCCTGTACCTTCTCCAGTGAATGATTTTTCTGGAACAAATGTTACGGTTCCGTCTGGAGCAACTGTGTAAGTTCCTTCACCAGGAACGGTCTTCGTAGTTGAGCCATCTTCAAATGTTGCAGGCGTATCATCATCCATTGGAACATTTGGATTACCTGGTGTGAAGGTTGGTGTACCTGTTTGCGTTTGACCTTGTTTGTCAGTGGATGTTGTATCTTCTGCTGTTGGTGTAACTGGTGTTACGGTTGGTGTATAAGTTGCAGAAGCTTTTGTTCCGTTCTTATCTTCACGAACTACTGTTACAGCTGGTGCAGTACCGACGAATGATTTTTCTGGTACGAAGGTTACTGTTCCATCTGCTGCTACTGTGTAAGTACCAACACCGTCTACAGTCTTAGTCGTTGAGCCATCGTCAAACGTTGCTGGAACATCATCGTTCATTGGCACACGGCTATCGCCTTCAGTAAATACAGGTTTACCAGTTTGTGTAGCACCTTGGATATCTGTAGTTTCAACTGGTGTTGCAGTTGGAGTTACTGGTGTCACAGTTGGTGTGTACTTCGCTGTGATTTCAGTACCATTCTTATCCACGCGTTTCACTGTTACACCTGAAGCAGTTCCAGTGAATGATTTTTCAGGAACGAAGGTTACTGTTCCGTCAGTTGCTACTGTGTAAGTTCCTTCACCATCGACAGTCTTCGTAGTTGAGCCATCTTCGAAGGTAGCTGGAGTATCTTCATCGATTGGAACATTTGGATTTCCTTCGGTGAAGGTTGGTTTACCTGTTTGAGTGGCACCTTGGATATCTGTCGTTGTTGCATCTTCAGAAGTTGGTACAACTGGAGTGATCTTAGGTGTGTAAGTTGTTTCAGCAACTGTTCCGTTTGTATCTTTACCTTGAACCTTAACTGGAACCACATCACCTGAGTAAGATTTATCCGTTGGGGTGAAGGTCACAACACCTGTTTCTTTATCAACAGTGAAAGTACCAATTTCTTTACCTTCTGGTGATTTAGCAACTACAGATTCTGCTGGCTGACCATTTTCATCAAGAAGGGTAATTGAATCCTTGTTAATTGGCGCTACTTCATCACCTTCTGTGAAGGTTACTGTTCCAGTTTGAACCAAACCTTGAGGTCCCGTAGATTCAGCTGGTGTTGCTGTTGGAGTTACTGGAGTCACAGTTGGGGTGTAAGTCGCAGAGGCTTTGGTTCCGTTCCTATCTTCACGAACAACCGTCACAGCTGGAGCTGTTCCAGTAAATGATTTTTCAGGAACAAAAGTTACAGTTCCGTCTGCTGCTACTGTGTATGTACCAACACCATCAACTGTCTTAGTAGTTGAACCATCGTCGAAAGTAGCTGGAACGTCATCGTTCATTGGCACACGGCTGTCGCCTTCAGTAAATTCAGGCTTACCTGTTTGGGTTTGACCTTGTTTACCTGTTGTTTCAACTGGTGTCGCTGTCGGTGTAACTGGTGTTACTGTTGGGGTGTACTTCGCTGTGATTTCAGTACCGTTTTTATCAACACGTTTAACCGTTACGCCTGTACCTTCTCCAGTAAATGATTTTTCTGGCACGAAAGTTACTGTTCCATCTGGAGAAACGGTGTATGTTCCTTCGCCATCTACTGTCTTAGTGGTTGAGCCATCTTCAAAGGTAGCTGGAGTATCCTCATCGATTGGAACATTTGGATCACCTTCAGTAAAGGTTGGTTTACCTGTTTGAGTGGCACCTTGGATATCTGTCGATGTAGCATCTTCAGAAGTTGGGACAACTGGAGTAATCTTAGGTGTATAAGTTGTTTCTACTGTTGTACCATTTGTATCAGCTGCTTGAACCTTAACTGGGACAACATCACCTGAATAAGATTTGTCCGTTGGGGTGAAGGTCACAACACCTGTTTCTTTATCAACGGTGAAGGTACCGATCACATCACCTGCTGGTGATTTCGCTTCTACTGATGCTGCTGGCTGACCATTTTCATCAAGAAGAGTAATTGAATCCTTGTTAATTGGCGCTACTTCATCACCTTCTGTGAAGGTTACTGTTCCAGTTTGAACCAAACCTTGAGGTCCCGTAGATTCAGCTGGTGTTGCTGTTGGAGTTACTGGTGTCACAGTTGGTGTGTAAGTCGCAGAAGCTTTGGTTCCGTTCTTATCTTCACGAACAACCGTCACAGCTGGAGCTGTTCCAGTAAATGATTTCTCTGGAACAAAAGTTACAGTTCCGTCGGCTGCTACTGTGTAAGTACCAACGCCATCAACTGTCTTGGTAGTTGAACCATCGTCGAATGTTGCTGGAACGTCATCGTTCATTGGTACTCGGCTGTCACCTTCAGTAAATTCAGGCTTACCTGTTTGAGTCTGACCTTGCTTACCTGTTGTTTCAACTGGTGTAGCTGTCGGTGTGACTGGTGTAACTGTTGGTGTATAAGTCGCAGAGGCTTTGGTTCCGTTCTTATCTTCACGAACAACCGTCACTGCTGGAGCAGTTCCGACAAATGATTTCTCAGGAACAAATGTCACCGTACCGTCGGCTGCTACTGTGTAAGTACCAACTCCATCAACTGTCTTAGTCGTTGAACCATCATCAAATGTTGCTGGAACATCTTCATTGATAGCTACTGTTTTCTCAACACCATCAACGGTTACTGTTCCACCCTTGAATTCAGGTTTACCAGTTTGAGTAGCACCTTGGATATCTTTTGTTTCAGCTGGAGTTGCTGTCGGTGTTACCGGTACGATTTCAGGCGTGTAAGTTGTGTCCACCTTGATACCGTTTGAGCTTTCAGCTTGAACCTTGGCCGGTGTTACTACACCTGTGTATGATTTATCAGTCGGTGTGAAAGTGACTTGACCAGTAGCTGAATCGATAGAGTAAGTACCAATTTCAGTTGTACCATCAGCGGCATAAGCTGGTGTACTTGTTACCTCGTTACCATCATTATCCAAAAGCGTGTAGCTATTATCTTTGATCGTAATAGCTTTATCTTCACCATTCACTTGAACAGTTGTTCCTGCGAAGGTTGGTGTGCCTGTTTGAGTGGCACCTTGGATATCTTTAGATGTAGCTGGTTGAGCTGTTGGAACAGCAGCTACAACTGTTGGTGTGTAGGTTGCATCTGAAGTAATAGTTGCAGTCTTACCATTAGCATTTGTAATAGTAGCAGTTGCCTGAACAGTTACTCCTTTTGCAGTACCAACAAAGTCTTTTTCTGGCGTAAATGTTACTGCTCCAGTCGTTGGGTCGATAGTATAGCTACCTTCTCCTGCTACTGTTACAGTTGTTTCATCAGTCGGTTGACCAGTTGCTGGATCCACCAATTTCTTGCTTGTGATTTCAGCAGTCTTATCATTACTCAAATCAAAGGTTGGTGTTTGAGTTTGAGGAACGTTTTGAATATCCGCAGAAACCTTGTCTGTAGGAGTCACTGTAATTGGTGTTACTGATGGTGTGTAAGTCGCTGAAGCTTTGGTTCCGTTCTTGTCTTCACGAACGACTGTAACCGCTGGTGCTGTTCCTGTAAAACTTGGTTCTGGAACAAATGTAACTGTTCCGTCTGCTGCCACTGTGTAGGTACCAACGCCATCAACTGACTTGGTAGTTGAGCCATCATCAAATGTTGCTGGAACATCATCGTTCATTGGCACACGGCTATCGCCTTCAGTAAATACAGGTTTACCAGTTTGTGTAGCACCTTGTATATCTGTAGTTTCAACTGGTGTTGCAGTTGGAGTTACTGGAGTCACAGTTGGTGTATAAGTTGCAGAGGCTTTGGTTCCGTTCTTATCTTCACGAACAACCGTCACTGCTGGTGCAGTTCCAACGAATGATTTTTCAGGTACGAATGTAACTGTTCCGTCTGCTGCTACTGTGTACGTACCAACACCATCAACTGTCTTAGTCGTTGAACCATCATCGAAGGTCGCTGGAACAGCTTCATTAATCGCTACTGTTTTCTCAACGCCATCTACTGTTACAGTTCCACCCTTGAATTCAGGTTTACCGGTTTGTGTCGCACCTTGAATATCAGTTGTTTCAGCTGGTGTTGCTGTTGGGGTTACTGGAACGATTTCAGGCGTGTAAGTTGTGTCCACCTTGATACCGTTTGAGCTTTCAGCTTGAACCTTGGCTGGTGTGACTGCACCAGTGTATGATTTATCAGTTGGTGTGAAGGTTACTTGACCAGTTGCTGGGTCAATTGTGAAGTTACCGATCACGGTTGTACCGTCTGCCGCATAAGCTGGTGTGCTTGAAACTTCGTTACCTTCTTTATCCAAGAGTGTGTAGCTATTATCTTTGATCGTAATAGCTTTATCTTCACCATTCACTTGAACAGTTGTTCCTGCAAAAGTTGGTGTCCCTGTTTGCGTTGCACCTTGAACATCTTTAGAAGTTGCAGGGTTTGCAGTTGGAACTGCTGGCACAACAGTTGGTGTGTAGGTCGCATCTGAAGTAATGGTTTCAGTCTTACCATTAGCATTTGTAATAGTAGCAGTTGCCTGAACAGTTACTCCTTTTGCAGCACCAACAAAGTCTTTTTCTGGCGTAAATGTTACTGCTCCAGTCGTTGGGTCGATAGTATAGCTACCTTCTCCTGCTACTGTTACAGTTGTTTCATCAGTCGGTTGACCAGTTGCTGGATCCACCAATTTCTTGCTTGTGATTTCAGCAGTCTTATCATTACTCAAATCAAAGGTTGGTGTTTGGGTTTGAGGAACGTTTTGAACATCCGCAGAAACCTTGTCTGTAGGAGTCACTGTGATTGGTGTGACAGTTGGTGTGTACTTAGCTGTTGCAGTCTTGATGTAATCCTGTTGGATCTTACCATCTTTGTTTCTACCAACTGGCGCTGACAATGTAACTTCCACACCTTGGGCTGTACCAGTAAAGCTTGGATCTGGAGTGAAGGTTACTTCACCCGTTGAAGGATTAATCGTATAAGTTCCTTCCCCTTCAACTGTTACAGATGGCGCATCAGTAGTGAGACCTGTGGCAGGATCCACCAACTTAGCAGGATATTCTGCACTTGGAGTGATTGCAATCTTGTCACCATTTGAGTTAGTCTCAGTTGTGTTAAAGGTCGGAGTCTCTTTTTGAGTCGCACCTTGAACATCAGTCGAAGTTTTGTCAACTCCTTCGATTTCAATTGGAGTGACTGTTGGAACGTATTGACCATCCATGGTATTCAACTGACCATTAATGTTTGGTTCTTGATCTGGGAATTTTGTTGACCAACCAGTATCATAGCCGTTGTTATCTGAACGACGGATAGAAATACCATCAGCTGTTCCAAGGAAGTTATCTTCAGGAATAAATTCAACATCGACATCTTTACCGTTGGCAGTAATCTTGTACTTACCTTGTCCTGGAACGACATAGTAACCGTCCCCATCAAGAGTAGCACGGTTGCCATCTTTATCAACGATGTATGGTTCTACCGTTTCGTCAATAACGGCACTAGAATTAAGCTCATACTTGTGTTCTCCACGTGCTGTAAAGGTTACAGTTGCAGTTTGCTTCGCCCCTTGAGGACCACTTGTTTCCTTGAATTCCCCTTTTGGTGGGTGCGTAATTTGAGTTCTGAAGTCTTCCACTTCCCCTGATAAGGCCATACCAGTTGGGCTCTCAATCTCGTTAGCTTTCTTGGCAATACGAACACGAGCACCTAGTTCTTTAACGCTAGGGTCGATATAAGTCTTGCTATTTGCAAAAGTCAACTCAACTGTACCGTCATTTGTGATTCTTGCAAGATCAGAGCGTTCATCTTCATCAAAGGTACCATTTTGGTTAAAGTCTATCCAACCGTAGATATAAGCTTCTGAAGCTCCATCTGTATGGGCTTCTATTGACAGCTTGTAGTTACCTGGGCGTGTACGATCCATCTTGATCATCTCATTGGTTGTACCTTTAAGCTCATCTGGAAGCAATTGGTCAATTCCTTCATCGGCCGTAGTTGCCTTATCATCACCGAACCAGTCAAGAACAGTATTCTCATCCATATCTGGGCTCACATTACCAATATATGGTTGATTTACTTTAGCACCAGTTACACCATCTACAGTTGCAATGGTATGCATAGCTTTTCCGTATGACTCAGGAGCGTCCCCTTCATCAATTGGGAAGAATCCTAGCATTGCTGACTGTTTACCACCTGAAGCGACATAAAGCCCCACTTCAGAGGCACCACGCGTCATCACGATTGGAACAGTATAATTTCCTGCAGAAATGTTTGGACCAAAGACACCAGTACCTAATCCACCTGTAACTTGGTCAGGATTTCCAAAGTATTTCCAAGCTACTGGTTTCTTTTCTGGTCCAACTTCAGTAGATCTACGAAGTTGGTTAAGGTTAGTGTTGTTATATTTAGGTTTAGTTCCAAAAAGGTTATCCGTATCTTGTGGTTCATAGGGTACAGAGGTAGCTGGTCTATTAAATTTCTTCCATTCCCCAATGTGCTGCCAACCTTGTCCGTTGGTAGTGAACATAACAAATTCACCAGGGTTAGCAGACTCGCCATCGGCCATGACAACAGCTGGCTTAACTGTCTTGCCACGGAAGGTTGCAGAGATTTCAAACTGAACTCCAATATTCCCACCATTATATGCAGAACCCATGGTAGTCTTCTTGGCTTTGGTATCAACGTTTTCTAATTTGATTTCAGTCCACTGATTTTGAGCATCAGCGATAACGTCAGCTTCTTTTCCTTCATTAAAATATTTCTTAGCAATTGGCGAAGTAACACCACTTACATAACCATTTTTAGCATTTGGATCATAAGTTGCTTTTTCGGCTTCTGTAGCCCCTTCTTTTTCCATACGATTTTTATAGATTTCAGTCGCTTGGAATGGTTTCAAGGATTTGACTTTTACAGTGACTACATAACCAGGCATGATTTCCTTGGTATAGGTAGCCCCAACTTGAAGAGCTAAGACCTCTGTTAGCTCATCTGGTTTAAGTTCATTTTTAGCGACTTTGATTGTTTTCGCACCTGTCCAGTTAGCTACGTCTCCAAAGTCCAACCATGAGATTTGGCTAGTCATAGATTTGGCATCAACATTTGTTGTAAAGCCTGGTTTTTCAACTTTTGGAGTTGAAGTTGCATCTTCAACATCATCCCCAATCAAGCTTTCGTCATTAGGGTCACCGATTGCACGACGTGTACGACGGCGACCAGAAGTTTCTGCTGTTACAACAGGTTGCTCTAGAGCAGACGCTTCGGCACCACTTGAAAGAGCATTCGTTGTAGAAGCTTCTGCTTGAACGTCCACACCTTGTGCTTCAGATGCTGTTTCTGAAGCAGGTGTCTCAGATGATGCTGATGTAACAGAGGCTGTCGTTGAAACTCCCGTAGTATTGCCTACACTTGTAGAGCCAGCAACACTAGTGGTAGATGCTGCAGTACTTGCTGACGTTGACGAAGCTGCTTGAGATGTTGTCTCACTAGAAGCTTGTGTTGTAGACGTTTCAGAAGTAGCTGCGCTAGCATTTGAAACGGTTTGAGACTGACTATTAGTCTCAGAAATTGATAAGAAATTTGCGACTTCCGTCGAAGCTTGAGCAGCAACAGCATTCTGAGAAGATGTCTCATCACTCACTGTAGCAGTAGTGCTAGCTACATCTCCTGCTTGGACTTGGTTAGCTGTTTCATCGGCAGATACTTGACTAGCAGTACCAACCATAACCAGAGTTCCAAGAAGAACGGAGCAAACCCCTACATTCAGCTTACGAATCGAAAATCGACTTATACGATCATTAAATAAATCTTTACCCACTTTGGTAATCCTCCACACTTATACTATTAAGTATCTCACCCCTCAATGAGATTAAAAGTATTTAAAAATACTAATCGTTAAATATTTTAACAAAATTCCTAATATTTGTGAAAAGAAATGCTCTTATTTTCAATTTTTTTATAAGGTTCACTTAAAAATAATCATGTAAACAGTAGAATGATTATAAATATCACTATTTTTATAAACATTCCAATTAATAATTTTATAATTATTTACTTTTAGAATTGTCAGTAAAAAGAAACTTATGATTTCATTTTTTTCAAAAATCGATTTTCAGAATTAATAATTCATTAGAACTTTTAAATTAGTAAGTCATTATTGAAATAAAAATGGTTGGTTATCTACTCAGTCCTTCTAAAAAATATAGCTTATAACCATCTTAACTATAGTTTAGAAGCCTATTTAACGACATTTTTTATCCTGTTGTTTTCAAGAAAAGTTAAATTTCTTTGAAAAGATAATTTCCCTCTTCTCTAAATACCTTCTAAGTCATATGACACTTAGAAAAAAATCTGTTGAAAATACAGACCAAATCAGCCATCTTGCTTTAAACCATTTGGAATAAATATGATATTCCTCACTTGTTATTATTATCCAATTGATTTACCTACCTACGAAAAAAGCTCTATAATCTCTTCAATAGTTTAACCTACTAAATCGATTATAGAGCCAAAAAAAGAAGATCCTAAAGACCTTCTTTCAATTTAAGTTCTACTTAAATTATTTTACTGTGCGGATACGCATAGTGTTTGTACCACCTGTACCTACTGGAACACCAGCAACGATAACAATGTTATCACCAGATTCTACAAGACCTGATTCCAATGCAACTTTTTCAGCAACATCAAACATATCATCAGTTGAGCTTGGTTTTTCAGTAACTACTGGAATAACACCCCAGTTAAGCATCAATGATTTTTGAGTAATTTCATCGAATGTTACAGCCAAGATATCAGCTTCTGGACGGTATTTAGAAATCAAACGAGCAGTGTTACCTGATTCAGTAAGAGCAACAACAAGTTTGATATCCATTGAGTTAGTGGCATCTTTAACTGCAGACGCAACTACTTCAGTCTTAGTTGAACGGTCAAATGTTGATGAATCAAGACGACCATACTCTTTAAGAAGAGTTTGAGCGTTTTTATCAATTGTAGCCATTGTACGAACTGATTCAACTGGGTATTTACCATTTGCAGATTCACCAGAAAGCATTGTAGCATCTGTACCATCGATAACTGCGTTGAATACGTCAGATACTTCAGAACGAGTTGCACGTGGTTTATCTGTCATTGTTTCAAGCATGTTAGTAGCTGTAACAACAACTTTACCAGCAGCGTTTACTTTTGTGATGATCATTTTTTGGTAAACTGGAACCATTTCGAATGGTACTTCGATACCCATGTCACCACGAGCGATCATAATACCGTCAGCAGCTTCGATGATTTCATCAATGTTATCGATACCTTGTTGGTTTTCAATTTTAGCCAACAATTGAACGTGACCATTACCAGTTTCTTCACAGATAGCACGAACTTCTTGTACATCTTTTGCAGTACGTACGAATGAGATAGCGATAAAGTTAAGACCTTGTTCAAGACCAAAACGGATATCAGCGTTATCACGTTCAGCAAGTGCTGGGAAAGGAATTTTAGTGTAAGGGATGTTTACACCTTTTTGTTTAGCGATGATACCATCATTTTCAACTTCAACGATGAATTCACGTTTTTCAGCATCTTTGTCTACAACACGAAGACCAAGTTTACCATCATCGACAAGAACTTGTTTACCAACTTCTACATCGTCAAAAACGTCAAGTGCACCTGCAACGTTCAAAGCGATAACGTCGCGAGTTGATTTGATACCTTGTTTAGTAGCAACACGAATTTGTTCACCAGTTTTGTATGCATACTCTTTAGCATCACCTTCGAACAATTCAGTACGGATTTCAGGTCCTTTTGTATCAAGAAGGAAACCTACTTTTTGACCAGCAAGGTCTTCTGCCATACGAACGACATCCATACGTTCACCTTGTTCAGCGTGGTCACCATGTGAGAAGTTGAAACGGAAAACGTTAGCACCTTCCTTGATCAATTGAGCAATGTTTTTAGCAGATGCTTCACGGTCAAGTTTTTCACCCCAGTAACCATCTTCACCAAATTTTTTGCCGCCACGGATTTCAACCGCAGGACCAAGTGTTGCAACGATTTTTACACGTTTATTCATGATAAATAAAACTCCCTTATATTTTTTGTCGCATTAGCGACGGATTAACAATAATTTAAGTAACTGAGATTAGCTCAAGTTAGACAATGAACGGTTAAGGTCTGCAAAGTCAAGACGTGCTTTGTGAGGATTGTTGACGATAATTTTACCGTCTTCAGTAAGACTGAACAAAGCTCCTTCTTCTGCTGTACCAAGGATTGGGCTTTCAACAAGCTCTTCATTGTGGATACCAACAGCTACACCACCAATACCTTGTTTAAGGAGGTCAACCGCATGTGCCCCCATCCATGAAGCAAGAACACGGTCACGCGCAGTTGGTGAACCACCACGAACCACGTGTCCAATGTTTGTTGCACGAAGATCTGAAGTATCTCCAGCTTCTTTCATTTTAGCTGCAAATTCTTCAGCACCCATGACACCTTCAGCAACTACGATTACATGGTGAGTTTTAGCACCTGATTCGTAACCTTCTTTAACTTTACGTACAACTTCATTAATATCATACTCTTCTTCAGGTACGATAATTTGGTCTGCACCAGAAGCAATACCAGCCCAAAGAGCGATATCACCAGCGTTACGTCCCATAACTTCAACGACAAAAGTACGTCCATGACTGAAAGCAGTGTCTTGAATCTTATCGATAGCTTCTGTTGCTGTTGCAACAGCAGTATCAAAACCAATTGTATAGTCTGTACCAACGATATCGTTATCGATAGTTCCTGGAAGACCAACAGCTGGGAATCCATGTTCAGTCAAACGCATAGCACCATGGTAAGAACCATCTCCACCAATAACTACTACACCTTCGATTCCATGTTTTTTAAGTTGCTCAATACCTTTAAGTTGACCCTCAAGTTGGGCAAACTCAGGATAGCGAGCAGACTGAAGGAAAGTTCCACCACGGCTGAGGATGTTGTCTACGCCTTTGGCATCAAGTTGGAAGATATCTCCTTCAACCATACCAGCGTATCCACGGTTAATGCCGAAGACTTCAATTCCTTCAGAAATTGCTTTGAGAACAACTGCACGAGCGGCAGCGTTCATACCAGGGGCATCTCCACCACTAGTTAAAACAGCAATACGTTTCATTATTCCTGATACTCCTTTTATATATTTAACATTTTCATTATAACACAAAGAATTCTAAATGGCTTTAAATTTGAAAAGATTTATTGTTTTTTTTACCGTAAAACCGTTTTCAGCACATAAGGTGCTAATTCCCGAATAAGTTCCTCGTTCTTAGTTACTCTGTATTTTTGACTAACGATAGTCTCCTTACTTCCTTGATAACGGATAATGGCAGGAATGTGTCCAGGATACTTAGCTAATATTTGAGAAACTTCTATGTCTTTATCATGATTCTCAAGTAAAATCCAGAAACGCTCCGTGCTAGCTTCCTCCATGTTTGACAAGATTAACTGAATGCGTCCATCACGCTCCTGGGTCCGTCCATCAAGATAAAAGAGACCACCTTCACTTAATTTATCCTTATGATAGAAATAAGTTTCTGGAAATAGGGTAACATCAAGTTTATTGATCCCATCAGTGACGTTCAGAAAGGCCATCTGATCACCTTTTTTAGTTCTGATAATTCGAACGGATTCTATCTGAACCAAAACCGTTGCCTTAGTATTAACAACCAAATCAGAAATGGCTTGATAGGGACGAGAGGCCATTTTTTGAGCCAAGTGTAAAGGATGGGGGCTAAGCCCAACTCCTAGTATCTCCTGTTCTAAATTATAACGATCCTTCTGGCTATAGTCTTCATAATCAACCCAAGAGTAAGATGACTCTGCAAACAAACTTCCTAACTCATTGACAAAAGTAAAGAGGTTGCTTAAATTACCAATGATTTTCTGACGATTTGGTTCAAAAATATCAAACAAACCAATCTGGATAAGAGGTGTCAGACTATCGACTTTCTGATATTTGCTAGGAATACGTGTCAAAAAGTCTTCTATAGAAATGTATTTACCATTTTGTTTGCGATCCTCAATAATCCAAAGGGCAAAATCTCTTGGCAAGCCTTTGATAGTCTTAAGACCTAATACAATCTTTCCATCTGAAATCTTGTCCAGATAGGGAATTCTATTAATATCAAGGCTGGCTAGAGAAAAGCCATTTTCAATTGCATCCTTAATGTAATCACTAGACGAATAGTTTAACATGACGTCATAGAAAATCTGAGGGTAATGCGTTTTGAAATAGGCTAATTGAAAGGCTAGTGCTGAATAAGCATAGGCATGACTTCTATTAAAGCCATAACCTGCAAACTTAGCCATCATACTAAAGAGTCGTTCAGCAATCTGTGGGTTACGTTCCAACCGACGACTTCCTTCCATGAACTCTTCGGACATCTTGGACATTTCATTGGCATCTTTTTTCGACATTGCCCGACGAAGCAAATCGGCTTTTCCGAGTGTAAAGCCTGCAAATACTTGGGCAATCTGCATAACCTGCTCCTGATAAAGCATGATGCCATACGTAGGCTCGAGGATTGGTGCAACTACTGGATCAATCAAATCTACTTTTTCCTTACCATACTTACGAGCGATGAAATTATCTGTATAATCGCTAGCTCCAGGTCGGTTAAGAGAGGTTGTCGCTACCACTTCTTCGAACTTAGCGGGTTTAATCCGTTTAAGAAGGTTAATAGCACCCGCCTGCTCAAACTGAAATATTCCCTTAGTTTTACCCTTGGCAAAAAGAGCTAGGGTCTGTGGATCTTCCAAATCAATTGATTTGATATCTATAGCGACTCCCTGCTCTTCTTCAAGTTTCTCCTTCATTTTTTGAACAAAGGTCAAATTACGGAGACCCAAGAAATCCATCTTAAGCAAGCCGTTGGCTTCGACCGCGGAGGCATCGTACTGAGTAATCATCATATCCTCACCAGCTTTTAGAGGAATATGGTTGGTCAGGTCATCGTCACTCATCACTATACCAGCAGCATGGATTGAGGTCTGTCTTGGCTGACCTTCAATAGCCTTAGCAATCTCGAAAGCCCTCTGAAATTCTTGTCTTTGATTGATCAACTGTCTAAATGACATATTCTTCTCATAGACAGAGGTCAAGGTGTCACGAAAAGAAATCTTTTTACTAAGTTGTGACAGTTCAAATTCCTTGGCTCCGAAACGTTTAAAAACATCTCGGATAGCCTGTTTGGCCCCAAAAGTTGAAAAAGTAACAATCTGAGCAGAGTGCTTACTACCATAACGGTCCCTAACATAATGAAGAAACTCGCTTCGATAGATATCAGGCAAGTCGATATCTATATCAGGCATGCTATAACGTTCTTCATTTAGAAAACGCTCAAAAAGCAAGTCATTTTTAACGGGATCAATTCCAGTAATATCAAGGACATAAGCCACCAAGCTTCCTGCAGCAGACCCACGTCCCATTCCCATATAATAACCACGGCTACGCCCAAAGCGTAATAAGTCCCAGACAATCAAGAAATAATCATCAAAGCCCATCTGATGAATGATAGACAATTCTTTGTCTAAACGTTCCTGATAAACTGCTGCGCTTAACTTTTTAGTTTCTAATCCAGATTGGGCTAATTGACGTAATTGGTCAACTGCTGGCATATCACGATTAAAACGGGGAAGCTTCAACTCCGTATCAAATTGATAAGTAATGTCTGAAACAAGTTGCTCCAAATTGTTCAAAGCCTCTGGAATATCACTATATGCACTTTCCATTTCTTGAGGCGAGAAAAGAAGCTGATTCATAGGACAAATAGAGGCCTCTGACAAGGAAACGTTTTGTGAGATGGCATGTAACATCTGAATCGTCGAGCGATCTGCATTCTCAAAATAACGCACTGTATGTAAAGGAATTACAGGATAATCAAACTCTTTACCAGCATCTTCTGGCCTTACCCCAATAAAAACCTCTGAACCAAGAGTCATTCCTGGCTCCCAGTCTTCACTCGGAAGGATGAGGGCAATAGCATTCAGATAGTCCGAAAAAGCTGTAAACTCGCGTTGCCCTGAGGAGAGCTCTGTTGCCAACTTCATCAAATTTTTATAGCCCTGATTATTTTTTGCTAATAGACGAAAAGGAATTTTTCTTCCCTCGTAAAATAGATTAGCTTCCATACCAATCAAAGGACGTAAACCGTTGCTACTTGCAAACTGAGCAAAATGATAAGCAGCATAGAGATTGTCACGATCCATCAAACCAAGGGCTTGATAGCCAAGCTCTTTGGCCCGCTCAACGTAGGTGGTCAAATCTACAACACTATCCATGAAACTATAGACAGATTTTGTATCCAATTGTGCAAACATGAAGGCCTCCTTTCTATCTTTCTATTATAGCATACGCTCCTTGTAAAAACGCCTCTACCATGTTAACTGTTTCAAACAAAAAGAATGAGATAGAACAACACCTTAAACATTGTCCTTATCCCATTCTTTTAAGTCCTCATTATTATTTTACAAACACATCATTGTTTCTTATTGCCAATATGATGGACGTTGTTTTTCATAGGCAGCAATCAAATCTTCATATTGAAGAGTGATTCCAATATCGTCAAGCCCTTCAACCAATTTACGTTTCCACTCATGATCGATATCAAATGGAAACTCTCCTGCTGAAGATTTAATCACTTGGTTTGGAAGGTCAATCGTAATTTCCTCACCTGCAGGAAGAGCAGCCAATTTTTGACGGACTTCCAAGGGTTGAACGATTGGCAACATACCATTCTTCAATTCATTGTTATAGTGAATATCTGAAAATGATCCAGCAATAACACAACGGAAACCGTAATCTTCCAATGCCCATGCAGCGTGTTCACGAGATGACCCCGAACCAAAGTTATCACCAGTAACCAAAATGGTCGCATCGCGATACTCAGGTTTATTGAAGACGAAATTAGGATTTTCATCGTAATCATCATTAAGGTAACGCCATTCAAACATCAAATTCTTACCGAAACCTTTTTTATCAACAGCTTTCAAGAATTGTTTGGGAATGAGTTGGTCCGTATCGATGTTATCATTCATCAAAGGTACTGATTTCCCTGTATAGACGGTAAATTTTTCCATTATCTTCTCCCTTATGCTTGAACTTCTGGCATATCGCGGACATCTACGAATTTACCAGCGATTGCTGCAGCTGCTGCCATTGCTGGACTACAAAGGTGAGTACGAGCACCATATCCTTGACGACCCTCGAAGTTACGGTTACTTGTAGATGCACAGTGCACACCTTCTGGAACATGGTCTGGGTTCATACCAAGACACATTGAACAACCTGGATCGCGCCATTCAAAGCCTGCATCCATGAAAATTTTATCCAAACCAAGACGTTCAGCTTCTTTCTTAACTGGACGCGAACCTGGAACAACAATAGCTGTCAATGTCGGTGAGATATGTTTTCCTTTAACGAATTTAGCAGCTAACTCAAGGTCGCTAAGACGTGCGTTAGTACAAGAACCAATGAAGACATAGCCAAGATCAATATCTTTAGCATATTCACCAGGCTTAACGTCCATATACTCGTAGGCACGTTCATCATTAAAGTCCTTGATTTCTGGGAATGGTTGATCAAACTCAACACCCATTTCAGGGTTAGTTCCCCATGTAACCATAGGTGCCAATTCTGAAACATCAATAGTAATCACTTTATCATATTCAGCATCTGGATCTGAAACCAAAGTTTTCCAGTCGGCTACTGCTTCTTCGAATTTCTCACCCTTAGGTGCGCATGGACGCCCCTCAACATAATCATAAGTTTTTTGGTCTGGATTCATAAGACCCATCTTAGCACCAAATTCAATAGACATGTTACAGATGGTCATGCGTTCATCCATTGAAAGAGCATCGATAGCTTCACCACAATATTCAACTGCGTATCCTACACCAGCATCAACGCCATAGCGTGCAATAAGTGCAAGAATAAAGTCTTTTGAATAAACACCTGGCTGTGGTTTACCAACAAATTCAACCTTCATTTTCTTCGGTTTCACTTGCCACAAACATTGTGTCGCAAAGACATGTTCTACCTCAGATGTACCAATACCAAAGGCAATAGCACCAAAGGCACCATGAGTAGCCGTATGACTATCTCCACAAACGACAAATTTTCCTGGTTGACTACGACCTGTTTCAGGACCAACCATGTGGACAATCCCCTGACGAGCAGTACCGTGGGTAGCCGCATCAATACCAAATTCCTCAACGTTTTTCGCCAAAGTATCAATTTGGTTTTTAGAAATAAGGTCACGAATGTTAAAAATATCAACCGTAGGAACGTTGTGGTCTGTCGTACCAAAAGTTAAATCTGGGCGACGAACTTTACGTCCAGCATCACGAAGTCCTTGAAAGGCCTGTGGACTTGTAACCTCGTGAATATAATGCTGATCCACATACATCAATTGTGGTTCGCCCTCATTTCCAGTAACGACGTGGCGTTCCCAAAGTTTATCAAAAATTGATTTTCCGCTCATAAAATACTCCAATTATAATCTAAGGATTAGCTAATTCGAAAGTCTTGTTAGAATAAGGTATAAAAGAACGACATCTATAACAATACCTATAAGCCAACATAGCTTAAAATACCATTTGTTAATTTTATGTCTAAAAAGTTTTCCACCTAGAAATGCACCAATACCACCAAAGATCAGAGTCTGCAATAATAATGCCTTCTCAGAAATCCGTCTCTTATGTCGGATAGCCTTATGTTTATCAAAACCATAAACGGATAAGACGACTAGATTCCACACCAACAAAACACTTAGTAACACTAATTTCAGTGTCATGATTTTAGAGATTGCCAATAATAGCTGCTGTCATTTCAGCAGTCGAAGCCTGACCACCCAAATCACGTGTCAAGATGCCTTGATTCAAGGTCTTATCAACAGCATTTTCAATCAATTCTGCCCCTTCAGTTTCATTGAAACTTTCACGCAACATCATAGCTACTGATAAAATCATTGAAATTGGGTTGGCAATACCTTGACCGGCAATGTCTGGTGCTGAACCATGGATTGGTTCATAAAGACTCGGACCATTTTCAGAATGACTGGCAGATGGCATAACACCTAAAGTTCCTGGAAGGACACTTGATTCATCAGACAAGATATCTCCAAAAAGGTTTTCTGTCACAACCACGTCAAAACGAGCTGGATTGGTAATCATGATCATTGCGGCACTATCAACGAGCTGGTGTTCAAGAGTTACATCTGGAAACTCCAAAGAAACTTCATCAGCAACCTTACGCCACAATTTAGAAGTTGCCAAAACATTTTGTTTATCAATGCTAGTGACCTTTTTGCCACGACCTTGGGCAATCTTGAAGGCACGACGCATGATACGACGAATCTCATCTGCTGAATAATCATTGATATCGCGAGCCTTATCTTCTTCCAAAATGTGCTCACCAAAGTAAATTCCACCTGTAAGCTCACGAACAACGACGAAGTCTACGCCCTCAATACGCTCAGGTTTAAGAGGTGACAAGTGTTTCAAAGCATCAAAGATGCGGACAGGACGGATATTAGCAAAGAGATTCAACTCCTTACGAATGGCCAAAAGTCCTTGTTCAGGACGAACTGGCGCATTGTCATATTTAGGTCCACCAATTGCAGCCAAGAGGATAGCATCTGCTGATTTAGCAGCATCCAAAGTTGACTTAGGAAGTGGATGACCCTCGGCATCAATGCCAGCACCACCAAATGGTTTAGCATCGATGTCGTAATCAAATCCAATTTTTGAAGCTACTTTTTCAAGAACTTCAAGACCTGCTGCCATAATCTCAGGACCAATTCCATCACCTGAAAGTGTTACAATTTTCTTTGTCATGTTTAACTCCTCTTAGGCTTATGGAAGGTCACGATAAGAAACCTTACGTGCCATCTCACCAGCATTTTCTTTTTGAACCAATGTATTAGCATTGATATAGGCAATTGCTGATGCTTTCAAGACATCAAAGTCCAAACCAGATGCATTGAAAATAGTATCTGTATCTACATTTTCTACAGTTACAAGTACACGCGCTTGCGCATCAATACCATCAGTTACTGCGTCAATATTATAAGAAGTCAAGCGAACTGTTTGGTTGAAGAATTTGTCAATAGCATTGAAGATAGCTTCAACTGACCCTTGACCATTGGCCAAAAATTCTACAGATTCACCGTCTTCATTAGCCAAGCTTACTGTAGCAGTGATTGTTTCATCAGCATTAGTAGTCAAACGAAGATCTTCGAAGTGGAAACCTTCTGGATTATCTACACTTGTACCAGCAACAAGTGCACGAATATCTGCATCAGTAATATCATGTTTTTTCCCAGCCAAAACTTTAAATTTGGCAAAGAGTGGTTTGATATCTTCTTCAACAAAGTCAAGCTCAAGTTCTTTCAATTTTTCAACAAAGGCATGACGTCCTGACAATTTACCAAGAGGAAGACTGTTACTCTTGACACCTACCAATTCTGGTGTGAAGATTTCATAAGTTTGTGGGTTCTTAAGAACACCATCTTGGTGGATACCAGATTCGTGAGAGAAGGCATTTCCACCAACAACAGCTTTATTTTTAGGAACAGGAATTCCAGAGAAGCGAGAAACAAGCTCTGAAGTATTCATTGTTTCATTAAGAACAATATCACTTGTTGCTTGGAAAAAGTCTTCACGAATTTTCAAAGCAACAGCTACTTCTTCAAGAGCAACATTACCCGCACGTTCACCGATACCATTAACAGTTCCCTGTACACGTCCAGCACCGTGTTTAATTGCTGTCAAAGTATTTGCAGTTGCCATACCGAGGTCATCGTGACAGTGAACACCAAAGACAACTTTATGGTCTGATTTAATATTTTCAGTCAAATGATCAAAAATACGCGCAAACTCTTCTGGAGTCGTAAAGCCAACTGTATCAGGAATATTAATATATGAGGCACCAGCATCAACTGCTGTTTGAACAACTTCAGTCAAGAAATCAAGCTCAGTACGAGTAGCATCTTCAGGAGAAAACTCAACAACTTCAAATTTTGAACGTGCATATGACACATGTTCTTTTACAGCTTCAAGAATTTCTTCTTTTGATTTCTTCAATTTAAACTCACGGTGAATCGGACTTGTTGCGATAAAGACATGAATTTGTGGATACTTAGCATCTTTTAAAGCCTCATAACAAGCATCAATATCAGATTTTACTGAGCGAGCCAAACCAGTAACAGAAGTTGTTGTCATAGCTTCCGCAATTTGTTTTACGGCCTCAAATGAATCTGGGCTAGCTGCAGGAAAACCTGCTTCGATTACAGAAATTCCCCATTTTTCAAGTTGTTTAGCAATGGCAACTTTTTCTTTGATTGAAAAGTTAACACCTGGTGTTTGTTCCCCATCACGAAGACTTGTATCAAAAAACTCAACTTTACGCATAGACAATCCTCTTTCTAAAAGTAAAAACGATAGTAGTAAAAAAACATCTCACTCGGAAACCCAAGCGAGATGTTTTTACCTCCCGCTTGGTAAGCCAAACAGGACTAATGCTTTTGCACTAGCCCTCATTACGCAATAGCAAAACAGTTGTAGTTGCGAATGTCATTTGACTCATTTCCTTTCGATGTATCTTGGTTAATATGATACATCTTTCCAACTTGAAAGTCAAGGAAAAATTACTGAATTGACTGACTTTTCTGACCACTATTTACATTTATTTTCAAGAAAAGAAAAAAGCTGACCGAAGTCAACTTTTTATTTGTTAATGATAACTACTTATCTCAGCTTATTTTCCGAGGTAGTATTCGCTAACAACGTTCAATTTTTCATCAAATTCGAATACCAATGGTGGGAAGTTTGGAATTTCAACATCCACGATTTCGTCATCTGACAATTGTTTGATGTGTTTTACAAGGGCACGGATTGAGTTACCGTGTGCACCTACGAATACGTTTTTACCATCTTTAAGAGCTGGAGCGATTTTATCTTCCCAGAATGGAAGGGCACGTTCCAAAGTAACTTTCAAGTTTTCAGCATCTGGAATTACTGAGTCATCAAGTGAAGCGTAACGACGGTCAGTGTGTGCTGAGTGCTCATCATCACGATCCATAAATCAAATTTCATTTCAGATTATAGATTAATTTACTGTCTAACCCCAGAAAGCATCTTCTACTGCTTGATCTGATGAAAAGAGCCAAACTTCCTTGATCTTTCCATTATCCATGCGAAAAAGATCAATACCATTCATGTTGAGTTCCTCGCCGTCTGGGCGAGTTCCAACAAAGGTCACATTGGCTGCTACAAGGTCAATATTTTCAGACACCCAGTTAGTCAATACTTTGAAGGTACCGTTTGTTTTTTCTGAAAATTGAGCCAAGTGTGCTCCAAGTGCTTCTTTTCCAACAACTGTACCGGAATTACTATGCTGACCTGGCTGGTGCCAGATAATATCATCTGCCATAGTCTCAAAAACAGCTGGAAAATCACCTGTTATAAGACCATTGTTATATGCATTAAAAATTTCTAAATTTACTGACATGAGTTACTCCTCGTTTCTTTTATTTATGATATAATATTATCACTTACTAACAAAAAGACAAGCAGGCACTTTATTGTTATCTAGTATCAAATACGATACTATTATTGTCAAATAAGAAAATAATTTTAAAAAATTTGGAGGAATTATGGTAACCAAAGTTAGTGAATACGGAATTTGTCCTTTTGCCACGACGCAGCGTGTACTAACAGGCAAATGGGCTCTAGTCATCATCTATCAACTCAGTACGGGGACTAAGCGTTTTAATGAACTACAACGTCTAATTCCTGGCATTACCCAAACCATTCTAACACGACACCTCAGACAGCTCGAGAATGATAAAATCGTGGAGCGTAAAGTCTATGCTGAAGTTCCCCCACGGGTCGAATACAGTCTAACTGAAATGGGTAGAAAATTTCAAGGTGTCCTAGATGCCATTGAAAGTTGGGGACTGGAGTATATCGAAACTCTAGACTAATTATCTCCTCGGTTCATCTCACCTTACAAAGTGAGACGAACCGAGAGTCACTTCTCAAAAAAAGGCGGAATAAATCCCGCCTTTTATCTTTTATAATTATTTTCCAAGGTAGTATTCAGAAACAACGTTCAATTTTTCGTCAAATTCGAATACCAATGGTGGGAAGTTTGGAATTTCAACATCCATGATTTCGTCATCTGACAATTGTTTGATGTGTTTTACAAGGGCACGGATTGAGTTACCGTGTGCACCTACGAATACGTTTTTACCATCTTTAAGTGCTGGAGCGATTTTATCTTCCCAGAATGGAAGGGCACGTTCCAAAGTAACTTTCAAGTTTTCAGCATCTGGAATTACTGAGTCATCAAGTGAAGCGTAACGACGGTCAGTGTGTGCTGAGTGCTCATCATCACGATCCATTGCTGGAGGCAATACATCGTATGAACGACGCCAGATGTGAACTTGCTCATCACCAAATTGCTCAGCAGCTTCTGCTTTGTTTTTACCAGTCAAACCACCGTAGTGACGTTCGTTCAAGCGCCATGATTTTTCAACTGGAACCCAAAGTTGGTCAGATGCTTCAAGAGCCAAGTTAGTTGTTTTGATCGCACGTTTCAATACTGAAGTGTATGCTTGGTCAAATTCGATACCAGCTTCTTTGATCAATTTACCAGCGTCGATAGCTTGTTGAGTACCTTTTTCAGAAAGATCTACGTCAGCCCAACCTGTGAAAAGGTTAGCTTTGTTCCATTCAGACTCACCGTGGCGAGCGAAAACCAATTTTACCATTAGTTATGTCTCCTTTTTATTTTGGGTTAAACCCATTTACTCTATCTATTCTACCCAAAAAACCTTGAAAAAGCTAGCAAAATCCAAAAAATTCTGTAAAATTCTATTGCTTCTTGTCTTGGCAAAAAGAGACGATATCAGAATTTCGTTTTAGAGGCTTTAGCCCGTCCAATATTTCCTTGTTTTAGGCCCCTTTTCATGCTAAAATGAGATGAAATAGTAACATTTTACTTTGTGATCTTTAAGGAGGATCTTATGGTTTCTACTGCTACAAAAGTTGGTCAGTTTACGTTTGATAACTGTCTTATGAATGCCGCTGGTGTTCATTGTATGACTAAGGAAGAATTGGCAGAGGTTGAGGCTTCAGCTGCAGGTTCATTTGTCACAAAAACAGGAACACTTGAGGCCCGTCCCGGTAATCCTGAACCACGTTATGTGAATGTACCTCTTGGGTCAATCAACTCAATGGGATTGCCAAATAACGGTTTCGAATACTACCTTGACTATGTCATTGAATTACAAAAGCAACCAAATACAAAAAATCATTTTCTTTCTCTCGTTGGTCTTTCACCTGAGGAAACACACACCATTCTTAAAAAAGTTCAAGAAAGTGACTATGAAGGGCTGGTTGAACTCAACCTTTCATGTCCTAACGTTCCGGGTAAACCTCAAATCGCTTACGATTTTGAAACAACAACCGAGATCCTAACTGAAGTCTTTTCTTACTTTACGAAACCTCTTGGTGTGAAATTACCACCATACTTTGATATTGTGCACTTTGACCAAGCTGCTGCCGTTTTCAACCAATTCCCACTTGTCTTTGTTAACTGTGTGAACTCAATTGGTAATGGCCTTTACATTGAAGATGAGTCTGTTGTCATCAAACCTAAGAATGGTTTTGGTGGTATAGGTGGTGACTACATCAAACCTACTGCCTTGGCAAACGTTCATGCTTTCTACCAACGTTTGAAACCTGAAATCCAAATTATTGGTACTGGTGGTGTAAAATCTGGTCGTGATGCTTTTGAACACATCCTTTGTGGCGCAAGTATGGTACAAGTTGGTACTGCCCTTCAAAAAGAAGGTGTTGCTATTTTTGACCGTATTACTAAAGAACTTAAAGAAATCATGGAAGAAAAAGGTTACGAAACTCTTGAAGACTTCCGAGGAAAACTTCACTACATCGACTAGTCTATAAAAAAAGTTTGGAAGATTTTCCAAACTTTTTTGTTATTTGATGAGGATTCTCTTATTAGACAAGACCATCATCATCGCGTTCATCCCAATCTTCAAAAGGGTCCTTGCCCTCTTTTTCAGCTTGAAGACGTTTCTGACGAGCTTCTTCAATTTGTTCTTCACTTGGCTTCATCAGTTTGCTAATAGCAACAATACCTGATAGTTTAATAACAGTAAAAACCAAAAGAAAAATCAATACCACTGTTATGGTTTTCATAGATTTCCTTAACTTATTTCGTATAAATCAAAACCCCTAAAATCTTAGGGGTTTTTACATTATTTAACTGCGTCTTTAAGAGCTTTACCAGCTTTAAATGCAGGAACTTTAGAAGCTGCGATTGAGATAGCTTCACCAGTTTGTGGGTTACGACCTTGACGAGCAGCGCGTTCGCGTACTTCAAAGTTACCGAAACCGATCAATTGTACTTTTTCACCTGCAGCAAGGAATTCTTCGATAGAAGCGAAAACTGCATCTACAGCTGCTGCTGAATCTTTTTTAGTAAGCTCAGTTGCTTCTGCAACTTTAGCGATCAAATCTTGTTTGTTAGCCATTGTAACAATCCTCCAATTTATTTCTAAGCGAATAGTTTTTTTAGCGCTTGAACAAGTATTATCTTATCCTAAAAGACCTATGAGGTCAAGTAATAAACGCTAATTTAATCGCTTTTTTGCAAAAAGTAAAGGCTTTTTAATTTATTGTCTTATAGATGTCAAATTCGATACGGTCATTAACCAAATCTAGGCTTTGAGCACGTGCTGTTATCCCCTTCTCATTCTTCATAAACTGAATATTTAGGGTTACCTTTCCCTTCTTACTATCGATTGCGATGTAATCAGGAAGGTTAGTCGAACGTTTAATCATCTTAAGGGCATCCGAAACAGGCAGTTTCAGGGTTCCAGCTGAAAGCTCAGAAACATGCAGTACAATTGCTCCTGATTCACTAACAACCGGCGTAAAATAGACATATAGAGGAACAGGATGACCTAAAACCTTATAGCTACTTTCAAAAACAATTTTAGAATTGGTAACCTTGACCTTGAAACGCATCTTATCAGTCGAATAATCCTGGGCAAAGCCTGTAAGAGCAGCGTCAAGCTCATCCTTAGTCATACTATATTTTCCAATTTTAGTTGCTCCCTTGGGTAGGGATACAGAACTTGTCGTCTCCACTGGAGTCATGATTCTATATGTCACAACACTTACTAAGGCTAGATTTAAGGCCAAGAGTCCTAAAAATAGCCACTTCCATATCTTATTCACCTGACCACTCCTTCTTTGTTTGGTTAATACGTTTCAAAATGGCATCTGACATAATTTGATAACCTGTATTATTTGGATGAAAATGATCATCCTCAAAAAGAGCATCGTTCAGGCTATCTTGAGAAGATTTACTAGACTGAGAGGTATCATCAGAACTCGTAACACCGCCCTTACCATCAATTCCCTTATAAAGCAAATCATTTACAGGAACAAAATACACATTATCGTACTCTTTGCACACCTCTTCAGTAGACTGGTTCCAATTATCTACAATAGTTTGCATTTCTGTCATCTCTGGAAAATTAAGATAAAAAGGATTGTAAATACCAACAATATAAATTGGTAATGTTTTATTTTCCTTGCGAGCTAGCTCAATAATCTGTCTTAATCTCTTTTGATAGGCCTGAGCAGGCTTAGTGAAGGTAGCTACATTAAGATTCGTGATATTGTCCTTAATGACATGGATCACATCATTACCACCAACTGTCAGAGTCATCACTTTAGCCTTTTTGAGATCTCTTTGAATATCCTTCTTTTCTTGCATTCTTTTGAGAATTTGATTACTCGTATTCCCCGCAATACCGTAGTTACGAGAAGTCACTTGCCAGTCAAAATCTGACTCTAATGCCTGTGATAGCACAGGAACGAATCCTCCTTGATTACTACTATCACCTACTCCTTGAGTAAGGGAATCCCCAATAGCAACATAGGTCACATTTTCATTTTTGATAGATTTGATCTTTTCTGCAATTTTTGATGACTGATGCGTACTAGGAACGATAAAAATGAAGAGTCCGACAAATAAGAGAAAAAGCAAGAAGAAGCCTACAAGGCTTCTAACTAATTCTGATTCTTTCCACTTATTCATAACGAACCATTACGGCAAAGGCGCCTTCACCAGTGTGCGTTTGAATGATGGAACCAGTCTCAAGGATTGAAATTGGAGCACCCAAAACCTCAAGTTTTTCAGCCAGTTCATGTGCTAAATCAGGTGTCCCTGCATAAGAAATACCAATCTCTGCCACTTTGCGGTCCTTATCTTTGATACCATTAATATAAGAATCTAACCATTTCGTGAAAGTCTTAGCTCCTCGACCCTTAGCAATCGTATTCAACTGATAGTCTTTCAACTCCATGATGACACGAATATTGAGCAATGAAGACAGAAGACCTGTTACACGTCCAATACGACCACCTTTAACCAGATTCTCAAGGGTAGAAACACCAATATGAAGTTCTGATTTATTTTTCACTTCTTCAACATGAGCCACAATCTCATCAAGACTAGCTCCTGCTTCGGCTAATTTAGCTGCCTCAACAACTTGAAACTTGAGGCATTGATCCGTAAAGCCTGAATCGATGACAGTGACATCTGCTCCTGAAAGACTAGCTCCTTGACGTGAGGCTTCACATGTCCCAGAGAGTGTGTGCATAATGTGGATTGCCACAATTTGTTCTGCACCTTCTTTGACAAGATTTTCATATGTCTCAGCAAACAAACCTACAGGTGGTTGGCTTGTCTTTGGTAACTCTTTACTATGCTTCATCATTTCCAAAAAACGGCCTTCTTCTCGAAGGTCACTATCTGAATAGATGACACCGTCCACCATTACCGACAATGGGACAACAGTGATATTATATTTTTTAACCAATTCTGGTTCAATCGTGATTGACGAATCGGTTACAATTCTGATTTTACTCATAATTTTCTCGCTTAACACAAATTTTTATTCTATTATAGCATGACTGGAAAGGTTTTCCCAAGTCTTTTCCTAAAGAGAGTCATCCACCTTTAACAAAGCTCTTGCTTGGCTCAAGGCAGCCTCCGTCACGTTATCACCTGCTAACATCTTAGCGATTTCTTGCACCCTTTCCTCAGGTGTCAAAAGACGAACACGAGAGACAGTTGTCTCGTTATCGCTTTCCTTAGAAATAAAGAACTGATAATCAGCAATAGCAATAACTTGCGGAAGGTGACTGATGGCCAAGACCTGACCATGACTCCCAATCTTATGAATCTTCTGAGCGATGGCTTGGGCAACACGTCCTGAAACGCCAGTGTCAACCTCATCAAAGACGATACTTGTTTTATCTTCTTTGCGGGCAAAGGCTGACTTAATCGCCAACATGAGTCGAGACAATTCACCACCTGAAGCTACCTTAACAAGCGGTTTAAAGCCTTCACCTGGATTGGTTGAGATGTAAAACTCAACCTGCTCATTACCATCACGATTAAATTTCCCCTTAGTAAAGGTGACTTTAAAATCAGCCTTATCCATATAGAGGTCGCATAACTCGTTCTTAATCTCAGCTTCAAGAGCCGTAGCAATTTGATGGCGTGCTGTTTGTAGGGTCTCCGCAGACGCAAGCAGGTCCTTTTCAAGTTGCTTAAGCTCTTGTTCCATAGCATCTGACGAGCTAGAGTTTCCTGTCAGAAGATTGTATTCTTTACTTGAATTTTCCAGATAATCCAAGACGTCATCGACAGTCCCACCATATTTACGAGTAATGGCATTAATGGTATCTAAGCGGTGTTCAATCTCTTGTAAACGCCCAGCATCAAAGTCCAGATTATCCAAAAAATCACCTAGTTGCTTAGTGACATCTTCCAGAACATAATAGGCTTCTGATAGATTTCCAGAGAGTTCTTTGTAATCAGAGTCATACTCTTCAAGAGACTGGAGGTCATTCATGGCAGAACGAACATTTGAAAGGCTTGAAAAATCTTCATTATCCAGCATGACATAGGCATTTGTTAAGGTATCAGCAATCTGCTTATGATTAAGAAGCTTGTCTCGCTCCTGCATCAAAGCCAAATCTTCTCCTGATTTTAGAGAGACTGCTTCAATTTCTGCAATCTGAAATGCTAACATTTCAATTCGAGCCTTATGCTCCTGCTCATTTTTCTGCTTTTCAAGAACGGATTTTCTTAACTCACGATAGCGGTCAAAATACTCCTGGTACTCTTTCTTAGTCTGGAAAAATTTCTTGTCACCAAAGGCATCAAGCATGGTAATATGCAGAGCAGGTTTCATAAGTTCTTCCTGGTCATGTTGTCCATGGATATCTACCAAGAAGTGCCCAACAGCCTTAAGCGTCGTTAAATTGACCATCTGCCCATTGATACGACTAACACTTCTACCATTTTGGAAGATTTCACGACGGATAATCAATTCATCCTCAACAGGAATCCCATTATCTTCCAAGATACTAACCAAGGCAGGATTTTGTTCGATTGAAAAGAAGCCCTGAATTTCAGCCTTAGATGCTGAATGACGGACAACCTCACTTGAAGCCCTAGCACCCAACATAAGATTCATAGCATCTATAATAATGGACTTACCAGCACCTGTTTCACCAGTAAGGACGGTCATACCATTCTCAAAGTTTAGAGAAATCTCTTCAATAATTGCGAAATTCTTTATCGTAATTTCGAGAAGCATAGGCCCTCCTATTCTTCAACCCACTTAATGATTTGCCCCTGTAGTTCAATAGCTGCTAACTCTGACTGAGCCACTAAAAAGAGGGTATCATCATCAGCAATAACACTAAAAATCAAATGCTTGTACTCATCTAAAAGAATCTTCTTGATGAGGCGGCTTGTCCCAGGTTGAACAACGATATTCATAAAGGCATGTTGACGATCAACGCGCAACAAGCGACGAGTCGCAACAGAGGTTCCACCTACTCGTCTAGGAGCAGTTGAGAGCCCATAGATGTAAGAACCGTCTTCAGTTGGTACTTTGGTAATACCAATTTCATTGATATCACGCGATACAGTCGCTTGAGTAGCCTTTAACCCCTCATTTTGGAGTAATTTTACCAATTCTCCTTGAGTCGTAATTTTATTTTCTTGGACAATCTTTCGGATTAACTCCAAACGATCATTCTTCTTCATTCTTTTTAAACTCCTTGTGTGCTTGTGCTACAACTTCCTTAATAGTGGTTTGAGCATCCTTTTGAGGAGAATTTGTCTTCTCCAAGTGTGCGAGAAACTCAATGTTACCATGACCACCTTGGATAGGTGAAAAGTCTAGCCCCTTAACTGAAAAGCCATAGTCAACCGCAAAAGCAGTCACTGTTTCTAACACTTTTTCATGGACACTGCTCTCACGGACAATCCCGTTTTTCCCAATTTGTTCACGGCCCGCCTCAAATTGTGGTTTCACAAGAGCAACAACTTGCCCCCCATCAACCAATATCTTAGCCAAAGCCGGTAGAATCAGATTAAGAGAGATGAAGCTGACATCGATTGATGCAAAAGACGGTAGTCCTTCTGTAAAATCAACAGGTTCAGCATAACGGAAATTATATTGCTCCATGGAACGAACACGCTCATCTTGACGCAATTTCCAAACCAACTGATTGGTGCCGACATCAACAGCATAAACCAGTTTGGCCCCATTTTGAAGCATAACATCAGTAAACCCACCTGTTGAGGCTCCGATATCAATGGTCGTCATACCTTCAACTGACAGACTGAAAACTTCCAAAGCTTTTTCAAGTTTGAGTCCTCCACGACTCACATACTTAAGTTTTTCACCTTTAAGCTTCAACTCTGTACCGTCGTCGATTTTTTCACCAGGTTTATCGTAACGCTCACCATTGATAACATTAACAACTAAACCTGCCATTACGCCACGTTTTGCTTGTTCTCGTGTTTCAAAAAGGCCTTGTTTATAAGCCAAGACGTCTACTCTTTCCTTAGGCATGGAGTCGTAACCTTTCTATGATTTCTATAATACTGTCTTTCTTGAAACCTTGAGTCTCAGCTAGATTTTGGAAAATAGCCTCCACTTTATTGAGTGATTCCTCGAGGATAGCATGTGATTTTTCCAGACCAAGAAGAGCCGGATAGGTTGATTTCCCCGCTACTACATCTTTTCCAGGTGTCTTTCCAAGTTCTTCGAAATCAGCCGTCACATCCAAAATATCATCACGGACTTGAAAGGCAAGACCAATCAGGCGACCAGCTTCTTTCAGATTTTCCAAAACCTCTAGATTTTTTTGAGCAACAATACCAGCCGCCACAAAAGGAAAGGTTAAAAGCTTACCTGTCTTATGCTCATGAATTTTAGACAGTTGCGATAAATCAAGTTCCTGACCTTCACCCTTCATATCCAACATCTGGCCACCAACCATACCGAAGGTGCCTGAGGAATGAGACAATGCTTGAATCAATTGAACTCGAATTTCTGCCGATAGCTCTGTTTGGGCTAGGAGATCAAAGGGATCCAAAAAGAGAGAATCGCCAGCCAATATCGCCGTTGCTTCATCAAATTTCTTATGGTTGGTTAAACGTCCTCGACGGTAATCATCATCATCCATAGCCGGCAGATCATCGTGAATCAGACTTCCAGTATGAATCATTTCAAGACTCGCTGCAACATCGAAATGACTAGGAGTTAGCTCTAAACCAAATCCTTCAAGCAAATCTAAGAAAATCAGTGGACGAATACGCTTACCGCCACTATCAACTGAATAAAGAATAGCAGTGATTAAATCACCTGATACAGGAAGATTCTTTTTTTGGTAGTAATCACGGATAGCCGCATCAATTTTATTTAGCTTGCTCATTAGGCATCCATTTCCGTTTCTGTACCATCTGCTTGCATAACCTTAACTAGTGTTTTTTCAGCATCTTCCAAGGTCTTCTGCAAATCCTTAGACAAGGCCATACCTTTTTGGAACTCAGCAATAGCATCCTCAAGAGCAACATCACCTGTTTCGAGCTTAGTGACAATGGCTTCTAAGTCCTGTAAATTTTCCTCAAATGTTTTTTTAGTTGACATTTTTCACCTCTACTTCTAGTTCTCCATCTCTCATTTGGACGGTTAATTGATCACCTTCGGTAATATTCTTGGTACTGGTTAAAGGTTTATCATCTTTTTTGACAATGGCATAACCCCTTGCAACAATACGGCTAGTATCTAGAGACAATAAAGCATCCTGTGCCTTTTCTAATCTCACACGGTTACCATTAATGGTGTTCTTGGTTGTGGTCACCAATAAACGTTGCAAAGACTCTCGACGGTCTTGATAGTTCCGAACACTGGTCAGAAGATTTAAGCCTTGTAAGCGTTGTTTCAAAAGTTCCGCTTTTTTTTGCTTTCGCTCGAAATCCTGGCTCACGAAGGTTTCAAGCCTTGTTGTTAGTCGATCCAACTTTTGTAAATAACCATCATATAGGCGCTCAGGTTGCCTAAAGACAACAGATTGTGACAGTTTAGCTAAACGTTCTTGATTGTACTGTATACGTCTCAAACAGGCTTGATAAGCTCTATTTTGTCTTTCACGAATCCAAACCAAGGTATCGGCCTTTGATACTGGAGTAGCAAGTTCTGCCGCTGCTGTAGGTGTAGCAGCCCTACGATCCGCAACAAAGTCAGCCAAAGTCGTATCTGTTTCGTGACCAACACTTGAAATCACAGGTAGACGACTCTCAAAAATGGACTGAACAACAATTTCCTCGTTAAAAGCCCAGAGGTCTTCAATAGAACCTCCACCACGACCAACGATAAGTATATCTAAGTCATCCCTTTGATTGGCTTTTTGAATATTTTCAGCAATTTCCTGTGCAGCTCCTTCACCTTGAACCTTGGTAGGGAAAAGTAATATTTCTACCCCTGGAAAACGACGACTAACGGTCGTAATAATATCTCGAATAACCGCACCACTAGGACTTGTGACAACCCCGATTTTTTTGACAAAATTAGGCAGTGCTTGCTTATGACAATCATCAAAGTAGCCTTCTGCAGTCAATTTTTTACGAAGCTGTTCAAACTGGATAGCCAAAGCTCCAATACCATCCGGCTCAGCCTTCTCGATAATAATGGAATAAGAGCCACTAGGCTCATAAATCTGGACACGACCTACGACATTGATCTTCATACCTTCTTCGAGTTCAAAACCAAGTTTTTTGAAAACTCCAGCCCAAATCGTCGCCTGAATAACAGCTCCTTCATCCTTAAGCGAAAAATATTGGTGACTCGGGCGGCGACGAAAATTGGAAACCTGTCCCGTCAAATATACCCTCTCTAAATAAGGATCACGGTCAAATTTCATTTTCAAATATTTGGTTAAGGATGTGACCGATAAATAGTCTGACACGACAACTCTCCTTTATTTAACCTATCCTCGAAAACCTGAAGACATTAAAAAAGTTCTGTAGAACCATCATCCCCAAATCTTCTCAGTCAGCTTTTTAATTGTATACACGATTACCTTAAATTATACCAAAAAAGACTGTCAAAAGACAGTCTCAACCACCATAGTCAGGTGTTTTATATAGTTTCATTAATCGGTTGTATAAGTTTTTGAAACGACGTCCCAAGAATCGCTTGAACCGTCAATACCACCATAGGCTTCGAGTTGTCCCTTCTTATCTACACGGAAAAGAAGAACATCATTACCATAGGCATCATAAAGTTGAGCATAAACTAGGTTATCATCATCATCCGTCCATGAATAAACATTCCAACCTAGATTTTTATAATTTTCTCCAGTTGAACCTTGTTCTTTAGCATAGGTAGAAACAACCCAGTCTTCTAACTGTTGATCAGACAAAGATGAGGTATCAACTTGAGAGGATTGATTATCAGATGATGCTGCAGCTGCTTCCTTACTTTTTGCCAACTGACCGTTTTTCCATGGATTTGTTTCACTCTCTTTTTGGTTATTACTATACCACATCAAGGTAACAACAGGAATAACCACTGCAAGTACTGCAACAACTCCAATTACCCATCTAATGATTTTAGGATCTTTGAGTTTGTCAAAACTCGAAACTTTTCTTCCCTTTGTAGTTTCATTTTTACGACGTCTAAATTCGCTCACAGCTTTTTCCTCTTTTTCTTGAAAGTAGTCCCTTTTTTTCTTTTCCTCTTGCTCCAAGAGCTTTTGCACTTCCCTACGACCCTGTGGATCACTCGTTTGAGCCAATGAAATCTGCAACTGAAAAATACGATTATCCAAAGCTTGCTCATATTCTTTGGCTGCTTCTCTATCACCATTATCAGCTAAGGCTCTCAGATACTCTTCATTACTGAATTCAGCCATTCACTAAATCGCTCCTGCTTCTAAATCGTTTCTTCTATTTTCTTAAAGCCTGAGACTTTTGTCAAGTTACTAGTTTGTAACAAATTCTTACAGTTGTAAAAAGCCAAAGAAAATCACATTCTTCAGCTTATTTCTTAGTTGTTTCTTTATAATACTTACAATAACTTTGAAGAGGACAGGTCTGGCATTTAGGATTCTTAGCTAAGCAATGATAGCGTCCAAAGAAAATCATACGGTGATGGCTGATAATCCAATCCTTCTTTGGGATTTTCTTCATCAATTCTGCTTCGATTTCCTCTACACTAGCATCCTCTGGGGCGATATTTAGCCTTTTGGAAACACGTGAGACGTGGGTATCTACTGCAATCGAACGAATGCCATAAACCTCAGCTAAAACCACATTAGCCGTTTTTCGTCCCACACCAGGTAGACTTTCCAATTCCTTATGCGTTTTCGGAACCTGTCCATCAAAATTCATTAAAACAGATCTAGCAGTCTTGATGATGTTCTTTGCTTTATTCTTGTAAAGACCAATCGTTCGCAAACACATCTCAACATCATCGAGGTTGGCAGAAGCCAAATCCTCAATTTCTGGATAACGCGCCCATAAGCCTGGTGTAATCTTATTAACAGCCTTGTCTGTTGTCTGGGCTGATAAAATAACAGCAACTAATAGCTGGAAAGGAGTTTCCCACTCCAACTCTCCATGAGCATTGGGAAACATCTCTCCCATGAGAGCTAGAGCCTCATTAACACGTTTTCTTCCTAACATTATTGGCCACCCCATAATTGACGGGCGGCATCCATTCCTGTTTTGAAGTCATCAGAAACCTGATGATGGTGCTTCTTACCTTGATGCTCCAAACGACGCTCTTCAACTTGAATTTTAGTTGTAATACCACTTAATTTCCAGTTACGAAGAACTCCTTTTATATAATTCCAATTTGTCTTGCGGTTAAATACTGCTTCTTTCAAAGCCTCACGGATAAGTTCGGGATCAGTATGTTCTTCTTGGATTTCCTTGTTTAAATCTTCGACAACCATTGGATTCAAGATTCCCAAAGCTTGTTCCAATTCATCTGTTAATTGCTTGATAAGCTGGGTATTTGTTGGCTGACCAACGACAGGTCCTGCCGTTGTCTTTTCATTGCTCACTAACTTGTCCAACACTGCCAAGGCAGGTGAGGCATCTACAACCATCTCAATTTCATTGTTAATCTTAATAGTCGTGAAATCAAGAAGTCCAGCCTCAGTCAATGTCGTAATACTTTTATTAACTTCAGTTGGCGTCTTCCCAGTTGCTTGCGCGATCTGACTAGAAGCCACTTCTCCAATCTGAGTTGTCGTTTGTAGATAGAGAAACTGCCAAACCAGAAAGTCATCCGCAGATGGGAAAATATCCTTAAAGTGGAAAAATAAAGCATTAGGAAGGACCAGATTACCTGATCGATACTGTTCAAAAAAACTCATATTTACCTTTCAGAGTAGCTAGACACCCCAAAAAGTCAAATGCTCTCACATAAGTCTTTTGAGACTGTCTACTACAAATAACCGTAGAATGAAAAATCGTCTTCCAACTCTTCTAAACGATAAGGTGTTTCTTGATATACCGCATAGTTAATCCAATTACTAAAGAAGGCAGATGCCGCAAGATTCCAACGCAGTTTAGGCTCCTGACTTGGATCATCCTCTGGGAAATAGTTTGCTGGTACGTCTGGATTAATGCCTGCATCCAAATCTCTTCGGTATTCTCTTGCCAGAGTATCACGGTCATATTCAAAATGACCGAAACTATATACTTCACGAAGATTCTTACTTGCTAGAATGGATAAGCCAACCTCTGGTCCTGACACAACAATATCTAAATCCGTCTTGGCTTTAATATCCTCGAGCCTAACCTCTGTATAGCGTGAGTGCGGTGACATAAAGCTATCATCAAAGCCATTCATAAGGAAGTTTTCAGGCATGTCAACAGTTTGTTTATAGATTCCAGATAATTTCTCCGACAATGGAACCTTGTCGACTCCATGCTTATAATAGAGACCTGCTTGAGCTCCCCAACACAGATGAAGGGTTGAATAAACATGCTTTTTAGACCAATCAAAAACTTGTGTTAATTCTTGCCAATAATCCACTTCCTCAAATGGCATTTGCTCAACAGGAGCACCTGTTACGATGAGACCATCATAATACTTATGCTTAATTTCATCAAAAGTCTTATAGAAAGTTTCCATATGTTCGGCATGTGTATTTTTTGACTTATGACTAGCCATATAAAGAAACTCGACGTTAATTTGAAGTGGCGTATTAGCTAAAAGACGTAGTAACTGAGTTTCTGTAACTTCTTTAGTTGGCATAAGATTTAGGATTAAGACCTCCATTGGTCGAATATCCTGGCTACTAGCTCTGTTCTCATCCATGATGAAGACATTTTCCGAACGCAATACATCAAGAGCTGGCAACTTATTATCAAGTTTTATAGGCATAACAATATCTCCATCCTTATTTATTCTATCTTCATATTATAAACCGGGGAGGTATTGTTATCAAATATATATTTTCTCTAGTTAGCTATAGCTTTAAACTATATTTAGAGAACACTTATGTTTTAAAAGAGTTAAAAAGGCCCTAAGGCCTTTTGTTAATTCATAGATAGATTTATCCTGGGAAGTTCATCAATACTTTAGTATCGTAACCTTCAATAGCTTTACGTCCATTAAGACCATCAAGCTCAATCAAGAAGGCACAACCAGCAACAACTCCACCTAGGCGCTCAATCATTTCAATTGTAGCTTTGACGGTACCACCAGTTGCCAAAAGGTCATCAACGATAAGCACACGTTGGCCTGGTTTGATTGCATCGGCATGCATACAAAGTGTATCGATACCATACTCTTTTTCATAATCAGCCGAAATCACTTCACGTGGCAATTTACCAGGTTTACGAACTGGCGCAAATCCGATACCAAGTTCAAAGGCAACTGGACATCCAACGATGAAACCACGTGCTTCGGGACCAACAATCATGTCAATCTTCTTGTCAGTCGCATACTGAACGATTTCACGAATAGCATAGCTATAAGCATTTCCATCAGCCATCAAAGGACTAATATCACGGAAAGTAACCCCTTCTTTAGGGTAGTTTTCAATAGATGCAATATAATCTTCTAATTTCATTTGTTCTTCCTATAGGCTTTTCGCCAAAAAAATATTTACATGTCATTATAGCATGAATCTTCAGATTTAGAAAATGCTAACCCTCATTTCAAGACGAATCCTTTAGATTAAGCACTAGTTCTCCTTATAAAGCCAGTCATAAATTTCCTGTGGTGTTCCTAAAGCCATAAGTTCTTGGAACTTGACGAGACGTTTAAGATCTTGGAAAATCTGACTGTCCTCAATCTCGCGTTTTTCAGCTTCTTTATTGACTGTCAAAACACCATTATCAATAGTCACAAAATCCAATTCATCAAAAATCTGAATCATCTTAATCAGAAGTATCTTATCGATTTTAAGGTAATGACTGAGCTCATCCAGTTTATAGCGGACATCGAATTCTGGGAATTGGTAAATGGTTTTATAGAGTCTTGCAAATTGCTCTCTAGTTCCATAACCTGTCAGATAATAGGCTTCCTTAATACTATTTTTAAAATAGATAGCCTGGAAATCTTTACCTTCAAACCACTCTTTTACTTCTGTCGCTGAATCAGGTAAGGTGTTGAGGACAACCGCAGGTTCAGTGTCTGATGCTTCTTCTACCGTTGGTAGGCCTTCAGGCAGTGCCATATTTTTTGAGCGAAAATCAAATAATTGAACACCATCCACACGTGCATCTTCTAGAATGAGCTGGAGTGTTGTCTGACCATTCCAAACATTAACAGACAAGGTCACTGCCAATTCCAAACCCTGAGCTTGTTGGAATTCTTGAAGCAAATGACCTTTATTAAAGACCACAACATCAAAGCTATCCTTGCCTTGCTTAACCTTAAACTTAAGATGGGCTCCATTTTGCCCCATAGTCCTAGCTTGAGTAACGGTAATATCATGTAGCCAAAAGACTGGCTTTTTATTATCCATACCAAAAGGTGCTAGTTTTTCTAGGCTCTTAATGGTATCCAAGCTAAGCTCACTGAGTTGGAGCTCCTCGTCTAAATTTAACGTATTTTTGGCACTCGTATCAATGTCATTATCGTAAACATAATGACACAAAATCTCTGATAGTCGTCCAAGATTTTCTTCAGGAAGTGTCATTCCCGCCGCTCCAGCATGTCCGCCAAAAGCAATAAAGATGTCTCGGTGGTCATCAAGGGCATCGAAGATATTGATAGATTCCAAACTACGGGCTGAACCCTTAGCCAAGCTATCTTCAATATTCAAAACCACGACTGTCTGACTGATTTGTTCCATGATACGCCCCGCCACAATACCTAGGACACCAGGATGCCAACCTTCCTTGGCCAAAACCTGAACAGGTTTATCCAAATCCACCATAGTCATGGCTTCATCAAAGATTTTTTGAACAACTTCCTTACGTTCTTCATTTTTAGCATTGATCTCCAGAGCAATGGCTTGGGCTTCTTCATCGTCAAATCCGGTCAGCAGTTCAATGGCTGGATTTGGATCATCTAAGCGCCCCAAGGCATTGAGTTGAGGGGCCAGTTTAAATCCTACCGTTTCTTCAGAAATCGTTGTTGGGTCTACATCTGAAATACGGAGCAATTCTTGAAGCCCAATACGCTCAGTAGTCTTTAGAATTTCCAGGCCGACCTTGACCATAATACGATTTTCATCCGTTAGGCTAACCATATCGGCAATGGTACCAATGGCTACTAAGTCCAACATCTCAGTAGGAATAGTTTCAAGGAGGGCAGTTGCCAATTTGAAAGCTACACCACAACCTGCCAAATACTTAAAAGGATAATCGGCATCTGGATGCTCTGGATGGAGAATGGCATAGGCATCTGGAAGCTGTGCCGGCATACTGTGATGGTCTGTAACGATAACGTCCACACCTTGCTCTTGCGCATAAGCGATAGCCTCATTCCCCGCTACCCCATTATCTACTGTAACAATGAGCGAAATGCCTTCCTGTTCAATGAAGTACTTGTAGACACTTTCGTTTGGCCCATAACCATCTGTAAAACGGTTAGGCAGATAGACTCGAGCTTCAGCGCCCATCATTTCAAGGGCTTCCTTGACAATCGATGCTGATGTCATACCATCTGCATCATAGTCCCCATAGACTAAGATTTGCTCATAATTTTCAATGGCCTGACGAATTCTAGCCACTGCCTTATCCATATCATGAAGAAGAAAAGGATCATGAAGGTGTGATAAATCAGCCTTTAGAAAGTCTTCAAGAACATCTTCTGTCGTAATGCCACGTTCATAGACAATCTTGGCTGCTGTTTCTGCCAGTCCATGTTCTTTGGCAAGTTTAAAAAAGCCAGCATCTGGCTCTTTTGTGTTTATTTTCCAATCATACGTTGATGTAATCATGTTTTTATATTTTCTCCCTGTCATCTAGTCTACCTATTATAACATGAAAAAATTTATCATAGTGGATAGAAACCTAAGTTTCCTAAAAAGAGAATGGAAAACATAGGAAGGTGTTTAGACTCGTGGTACATTTCCAATCAAGACCTGCTTTTCTAGACAAAATAAAAAACTGGGTATCGCTCCTCATTTGACTTGTGTTTTCTCAGATATTCCCTTCTCCTCTTTACGTTAACTAACTCTATTCTACTATCATTTTCAAGTAATATTAGGAAAAACAAGAAAAAGATTCCCTATTTGGAAATCCTCTACATCAATATTTATAAATCATCCCTGTACAAGCTTGCTCTGAAAGTTCGACAAATCCCAGGGATTGGTAAAAGGCTAAATTTTTCTCGCTACGATCAGTGGCAAGGAGCCGTTGATAGACATGGGGGAACGTCTCTAAAGCCTCTTCTAAGAGTTTCGTGCCAATGCCTTGGCGCTGGTGATCTGGTCGCACCAAGAGGTCCTGTACAAAAATGACAGAATGGCCATCCCCTACTAAGCGAATGTAGGCTACTAACTCTTCCTTATCATAGACCGCCAACTGCCATAGACTGGCTTTGACAGCTTCTTCTAGCATGGTTGGATTGTTGGTATAATTGGTCCAGCCGACCGAGCTATAGAGTGCGAGTAGGTCTGCCATCGCTGGAATCTCTTGTTTGTAATCTAACATCTTAACTCCTCTCCAAACTTCCGACTAGTTGCTAATAAGGGTTGTCCTGAGCCCGTAAACCTACCATTTCCTCATTGGGTTCCACAGCTAGGACTCCTATTTTCTTACGCTAGGTGGTTGGACACAGGGCCAAAGCTACTGCCAAAATCAAGAACTCGCTTCCCCTTGATGTCCTGTAATTGGTCAAAAAGAATATCATAATAGATTTGACCCCAGGGTTTCCGGATGTTTTCTAAATAGGCTTGAATATTAGCTGCCATCTGGCATCCCCTTATTTGTAGTTAAACATATTGGTAGCTAGTTTATCCGAGATACGAGGGAAAAGGGTATAGAGTTTATGGGCCACATTCAATAGCCTAGGAAGATTGAGTTCACGTTTTGGTTTTCCAAAGTTTTTGACAATTTTCTTAGCCACATAGTCTGGTTCTAAAATATAGCGATCCACGGCTTTAACATAAGTCCCCTCTGGATCTGCTTGGTCAAAGAAAGTGGTTCGGATGGGACCTGGATTGACCGTAGTCACATAGACTCCCTTATTAGCCAACTCTAAACGCAGGGCATCTGAAAAGCCAATTACCGCAAACTTTGTCGCTGCATAGACACTTGAGTTGGCTGTCGCAATTTTCCCTGCCATACTAGCGATATTGATGATATGCCCATGACCTTGCTCCACCATTTTCTCAGCCATCAAGCGTGAAAAGGTCATCGTCGCAAAGGTATTGATATCAAACATATCACGGACTTCTTGGCTAGTGTAGTTATCATAAGACTTAAATTCGCCGAAGCCAGCATTATTGATAAAGACGTCAATACGTCCAAATCGTTGATAGAGATAATCGACCATTTCTTTAATGGCCTTGTCGTCTCTAAGGTCAATAGAAAGACAGGTTTTATTTTCCACATGGCGATAACATTTCTCAAGTTTGTCCTTGTCTCGTCCTAAGAGGATAGTACCATCACTGGGTGAGAGCTGTTTGACAATTTCTTGTGCAAGGCCTCCTGAGGCACCAGTAATAGCGATAATACGTTGTTTAGCCATTAAATCTCTACCTCTTCCAAGTCACGAACGATGTGGGTGTTTTCGAAAATCGTTTTGGCATCTGCTGCCATCTTACCGATATCACGTCCCAAGAATCGTGCTGATACATGATTTAGAAGAAGGCGCTTAGCTGAAGCATCTTTAGCGACCTGTGCTGCTTGCATATTGGTTGAATGCCCATGGCTCTTGGCAATTTTTTCATCGCCCTTACCATAAGTAGACTCGTGAACTAAGATATCTGCCCCCAATCCAAGACGAACACTGGCATTCGTCTTACGGGTATCACCTAAGATAGTGATAACTTTACCTTTCTTAGGCGCGGAAATGAAGTCCTTGGCAATGATTTTCGTTCCATCTTCAAGAACCACATCTTGACCATTCTTAATTTGACCAAAAAGTGGTCCAAATGGCACACCTGCTGCTTTAAGAGCCTCAGCATCCAAGGTCCCTTCAAGATCCTTTTGAACCACACGGTAACCAACACAAAAAATGGTGTGATCCAACTTATCTGCATAAACAGCGAACTTGTCATTTTCCATAACCAAGCCTAGCTTATGCTCATCAATTTCCTTAAAATGCACATGGTAAGGTAAACGTGTCCCCGAGGTGCGAAGGCTAGTCATGACGTATTGTTTAATACCAACTGGACCATAAACTTCAAGGTCCGTTTGTTCTTCGCTAGATTGGAAGGAACGACTAGCCAAGAAACCAGGTAGACCGAAGATATGGTCCCCGTGCATATGTGTAATAAAGATTTTTTTAACTTTACGAGGTTTGATTGTTGTTTCTAAAATCTGACGTTGGGTTCCTTCCCCACAGTCAAACATCCATACTTCGTTGATTTCATCGAGTAGCTTCAAAACCAGACTCGATACATTACGAGCCTTGGATGGCTGTCCCGCGCCCGTCCCTAAAAATTGTAATTCCATGACTTTCTATACTTTCTATCTATCGTTTTTCTTATTTCTGGACAATATAAGCCAGGCATTCACGCTGAGCAAAGCCATAATAAACAGTTTGCCCTTTATATTGAGATAAAAGTTCCACTAATTCATCTTGATTGAAGCTAGATAACTTAATGACGTTCCCCTTCAGTTTAGTTACACGACTAAGCAACTGAGTCTCAGGTGTCAACTCTTCCAACACTTCTTCATCAAAGTCAACCTTGGCCATTTTAACTTGAGTCCCTTCAAGATAAACCTTATACTGTGGGAAAACTTGAGCAAGCTCAAATAAAATACTAGCCGTTGGAACCTCTAAATGCTCTGCAAAGACTAGGGCCACTTCATCGGCATTTTCATAGCAAAAACCATAAGATTTTCCTGACAAATTGAGACGAATAAAGGGCTTGTGTTCATCAAAAGATGGTACTGGATTAAAGAGGTTCAATTCTTTCGAAAGCTCCAAATAGTAATCCGTTGCTGCTTCTGGAGACTGTTTCTGGTAAATCTCTGCAAAATAAGCATTAATAACACTTGGTGGTGGCGTAATGAAGGCCAGTTTTTGACTGTCTGAAAGGTCTGACAAGGTGTTTTCCAGATACACCTTATCTAAACTTGTAAAACCACCATATTTTAAAGCTAAATCCATCAAATCAGTCATAAAACTCTTCCAATTTCCATTTATTTTTCGGTGAAATATAGCCTGTAATTTCTTCCACTTCTGTTTCAAAACTATAGCTATCTAGCAAGGCTAATTGACTCAACTGATACAGTTTATAAGCTTGGTCCTGATGAACCTTAATACTAAAGGGTTCAAAAATCTGTTGAATTTCATCAATCAAGAGTCTTCGCAGAGCCTCACGACTGCCCTTGTCACGTGCTGAGAGACGAACATTAGGAAAGACTGTTGCTACTAAGTTATCCGCTACGTCCATCTTATTATAGATAGCTAGGCGAGGAATATCAGTCATGTCCAGGTCTTTAAGGATATCTAAAACCACCTTTTCATGCTCTTCGTGATTAGGATCACTAGCATCGATGACATGCAAAAGGAGGTCCACATTCCGACTTTCTTCAAGCGTCGACTTAAAGGCAGCAACCAATTCTGTTGGCAAATCCTGAATAAAACCAACCGTATCTGTCAAGGTCACCTGAAACTGATCTTTTAAGTAAATTTTCTTTGTCGTTGCATCCAAAGTCGCGAAAAGTTCATTGGCCTCATACTGCTTATCATCCGTCATAAGGTTCATAATGGTTGATTTCCCAGCATTGGTATAACCGATCAAGCCAATTTTAAAGGTAGCTGAGTCGACACGCTTTTCACGAATGGTCTCTCGGTTCTTCTCAACAATCTTTAATTGACGTTCAATATCCGCAATCTGATTACGGATAGAACGACGATTGAGCTCCAACTGACTTTCACCGGGTCCGCGGCTACCAATGCCCCCCGCTTGACGACTTAGCATAATCCCCTGACCAGCTAAACGAGGCAACATGTATTTGAGCTGAGCTAGATGGACCTGAAGTTTTCCTTCATGACTCCTAGCCCTCATGGCGAAGATATCCAAAATCAATTGCATGCGATCAATGACTTTTACGCCAAATGCTGCTTCAAGATTGGTATTTTGGCGAGGCGTTAAACGGTTATTGACAATTACCGTAGTAATCTCATCCGCGTCCACCATGGCCTTGATTTCTTCTAATTTCCCTGAACCTACGAAGGACTTACTATCATAGCGTTCACGTTTTTGGGTATAGCTAGCTACAACCTCTGCTCCTGCTGTTTTGGCAAGACTAGCAAGTTCCTCCATGGACATGTCAAAATGCTCTGTCTCTTGCAATTCAACACCTACTAAAATAGCACGTTCTTGCTGCTTGGCTGTCTCTATCATAGCAAACCCCTTTCGAAATAGTCGCCTTCTATTATACCACAGGGAGACCTAAAGAGAAGGGGACAGACCCTATTTTTTTATAAAGAAAAACAAGTTGGATTGCCCAACTTGCTTCTAATTAGTGTTTACGTGTCGGTTTCTTTTTAGAACCCTTACGACGCTTGCCCTGGTGGAGGCTAGGCGTATTTTGAGAAATAGTTTGACGTACTTTCACAGTAGCCTTATCAACCTTATCTTTAGCCTTGCCCAATTCTTGAGAGGCCTTAGTAACACTCTTCGAAGACTTGTTCTTCTTAGGCTTACTCTTAGAAACAGGTTTCACTTGACTAGTTCCAGACGTACGCATACGACGAGACATAGCCAATAGAATTTTATTTTCTTCGTTGAGGTTGGTTTGATAAGCCATTGAAAGCACCAAACCAACACCAATCAAGTTAGAGATGAGCGATGATCCCCCCTGAGAAATGAAAGGCAAAGGAATACCTGTCAAAGGAAGAATTCCCACTGCTGCCCCAATATTTTCAAAAATATGGAAGACAATCATCATGATAAAACCTGTCGAGATAAAGGTATAAAAACGGTTGTTAGATTTGAACGTCACTCGCAACATGCGGTAAATGAGGAAGAGATAGGTTAGAAGAACCAATCCACCACCTACCAAACCAAAATCTTCCGCAATAACTGTGAAAATCATGTCACTCTCACGAACCGGTACGTTCAACTCCAGATGATTAAAGCCTTTACCATAGATTCCTCCAGTACCAATCGAAATCATCCCCTGTGTCTGTTGAAAGGCGATACCATCTGCATAAGTGAAGGGATCCAACCAAGCTGAGATACGGTTAATCTGGTAGGTTTGCACCCCCATCTTGAGCATAGCTTCCTTACCCCAATCTGTGGTAAATACCATTACAAACAAGCCTAATCCCACTGCAAAAGCTAGAACTACCGGCAAGATAATACGCCAGGATATCCCCGAAACAACTATTATACCTGCTAAAATAGCGAGGAAGACTAAGGCTGTCCCCATATCACCTTGAAGAACCAGTAGACCTAAGACAGGAAGCGTGACCGCTACATATTGGAAAAGTAGCAACCAGTCATCTTGAAGTTCAGTTACTTCCTTTCCTTGTTTAGCCCAAACACCTATTCTCGAAAGAAAAAGGATGTAGGATATCTTCATAAATTCTGATGGTTGGAAAAGGGTGACTGATCCAATGCTGACCCAGTTTTTTGCCCCTGTCGAGGCAACCAAAGCAGGTGAATAGAAAACGAGAGGTAGAACCATAAGCCCCAGGCCAAACATATAGAGCCAGGGGGTTGCCTTCCAAAGAAACTCTGTATTAAATAACATGACAACAAAAGCAAGTACTGAACCTAGAAAAATCCATAGTACTTGCTGAGACATGACTTGCACAAGATTCTTTGGGTAATCAAAATTTGTCGCGATAAATACCGAGACCAGACCAACCAGTAGTAGGATAAGGACTGGCAAGAGAATCGAGTAATCTATCCGACTTTCAATAGTATTTTTTGACTTAGCCATGTGTACTCCAAAATAAAGATTTAGCAAGAGTTATTATACCACTTTTTGGCCAGACAAATGACCTGAATGTATAAAAGTTTGACAATTTTTTACGAAAAAAGCAACCACAAAAGTGATTGACTTCTTTCATTCATTAATCTTAATTTGACACGTAGCCTTTACCTTGGGCGTTAAAGTATACCCATTGCCCTGAAGGAATTTTAACCCAGCGATTAATAGCCTTGTCACCTGTATGGACATCATAGTAAGAGATTGATCCATCAGGATTCATAGCTGTTGCCCCCTTCACTTGTTTACCAGTTTGGTCAAAGTAGAGGTGTTGTCCATTGATTGTCTGTTCACCGACAACTACTTCTCCTTTAGCATCAGCATAATACCAGTTATTGTCTCCGCTAGTGAAGAAAGTTGATACTAACTTATCTCCGGTAGCCCCATGGTAATATGAGCGAGTGCCATTAGCGTTTGTTGCAAAGCCACCTTTAACTTGCTTACCATCAGTACCAAAGAAGAGTTTTTGACCGTTGATAACTTGAGCTCCTGTAACGACATTACCCTTATCATCAGCATAATACCATTTATCATGACCAGTAGTGAAGAAGGTAGAAACCATCTTATCACCAGTATTCCAGTGGTAGAATGAACGACTACCGTCAGTGTTCGTTACGAAGCCACCCTTAACTTGACGACCATTAGTATCAAAATAGAGATGTTGACCATTGATAACTTGTGCACCTGTCACATTACGACCATGTGAGTCTGCGTAGAACCAGTTGTTGTCCCCAGTAGTATAGAAGCCTGGTGTATGTGCCTTAGTCACAACACCCTTAGCATCGATATTAAAGGTTTGACCATCAACTACTAGTGATGTATCAACAAGTTTCACACCTGTGATTGCATCGTAGTATGAAGTCGTACCATCAGGATTGTTCACGAACTCACCTTTAACTTGCTTACCTGACTCATCAAAGTAGAGCTCGTCACCATTGATGGTTTGGGCACCACGAAGAACATCACCATCATTGTTTGCATAGTATGTGGCATCACCAACTTGGAAGAAGCGGTTCTTAACTTGAACACCTTTTTCATTGAAGTAAAGGTTTTGTTTGCCTACCTTAGTAAATCCAGTGGCAACATAGCCCTTATCATTAGCGTAGTACCAATTACCATCTTGTTCAAAGAAGCCTGAGTACTTACGTTCACCTGAATCGCCACAGAAGAACATCAAATGTCCATCTTTAGTAGTAATGAAGATACCTTTAGCTTGGTAACCATTGTCATAGAAGTATTTTTCCTTACCTTCTACTTCAGTCAAACCTGTGGCCATGATTCCACCTTTGAACAAGTATTGGTAGAATTTTTCTTCTTTACCATTGTCATCTTTAACGGTAACTTCTTTCCAACCAGTTTGAGTCGTTAATTTACCTGATTTACCATAAACCAATGATTGACCTTTGGCATTTTTAATAACACCATCAGTAAACATCACACCATTTGGCAAGAAGAAATAGTTTGAACCATCGATAGCTTGTTCACCAGTTACGAGGTAACCCTTATCGTTAAAGTAGTACTGTTTGCCATTATATGTTACAAATTGGCTCTTAGCTTGAGTACCTGATGTTGTGTAATAAGTAACACCTGTACCATCATAAGCAAATCCAGTCTTAGCTTTTGTATCACCAGTCAAGGCAGCTGGAAGGAAGGTACCTTTATCATTAACGGTGAAGTACAATTTACCATCGCTGAGAACATAGTCAGAACCACGTTTTTGGATGTTTGTACCGTTAAAGTACTTAGCTTCCCATTGTTTAATCTTAACGGATGGATCAATTGTCTTACCTGACGCTTCCATAACTTCTTTGAAGATTTCTGGATAAAGTTTTTGAAGTTTATCCAGGAAGGCACCACCATACTGTGCTTGGAAATCCTTACCTGATGATTTGGTATTTGTCACATAGAGTTTATTAACCAAGCTAGTATCATCAAGCACCTTACCATGCGTATCTGTACGAGTAGCTGTCACTACTTCTTTACCTGGAAGGGTATACAATTGGTCTGGAACCCAGTCAGCAATGACTTGAATACCTTGTTTGTGAAGAGCCTTGAGGGCATCACGAAGGTCCTCTTTTGAACCGTATTTATTGTTTTTGCTCATGGCAAAGTCATAACGGTCTGTGAAGGCATAACCATTCTCAATGATAGAATCAAGGAAGGTTCCATCCTTAGATGAGACATATTGAGGTGCAATTTCAAATGATGTAATGCCCCATGACTTGAAGAGGTCTGCATTAGCTGCAATCAATTTATTAGTGTATTGACTATCTTCTTTAACAAAGTCTTGGAAGTTTGAGAAGCCTTCGTAAATCACTTGTGCTTCAAGTGCTGCAGAAGAGCTATAAACCTTATCCCCTTCCTTATAGGCTTTTGTTGATGGTTTAGCAAGAACGTTTTGATCGTCAGTCGCACCTACTGGTACCCATACTGAAAGGTAACCACTCATATCAACAGTCTTAAAGCCTTTGATTTCATCAGCTGTGAAGACAAGATTTCCTTGTGCATCTGTATATTTCACAACCTTAGTATCTGAATCATTCAACGATGACACGATACCTTTATCCGTACCAAGCAAGAGTGGACGGTAGGCTTGGTTCTTGTGGGCAGCACCCATGTTTACGGTAATCGTTTCACCATCTGCTAATTTCAAATCTGGGTTATTAGCAATAAGGGTCAACATACCAGAATTGCGACCGTATTTTCCACCTTCTGTATCAGTCTTAGACATCAAATCTTGACCATAACGGACAGAAACCAAAACTTCTTTATTGTCTTTAGCAGATGACACTCCATCTCCAGCAAGATTGTGGATATAAGATGTTTGTCCACCAGCTACATATTTAGGACGCGCTTTAAGAAGGGTTGTGATTTGATCAAAGTATGGTGATTTCTTAGCCATGTACTGACCATTATCAGTATACAAGTCTCCATAATAAACACGTGTTGCTGCACCCATTGTTTGAAGCATCAAAGCATAGGCAGCAGGAATATTTGAATGCGTATATTCCTTATCAACTTTCAACATATCAGCATTATAAATGTCAAAAGCTTGTTTCAATTGATCTAATGTGAAAGTAAATCCATCTGTTGTAGGATCAATTTTTTTGCTGATAATGTCTGCGATAACCGTTTGAACTTCTGAGTCATGTGCACGAACAAAGAGATAGGTTGCAAAACCAAGTTGATCATATGATGTAACTTCCGCACGGTTTGAAAGACCGAAATAACCACCGTTAATAAGGTCCTTCATTGATGCATTACGAGCACCTGTACCTTTATTAGTTACTGGACGAGTCAATCCATGAACAATAGACAAACGGAGACCATTATCCATAGAAAGGGCAGCCGTATTATGTTCGTCTACATAATATGGGTCATTTTGAGACCAAGCTTCAAGAATTGAGATATTAGCAAGGGCACGTGCTTCAGACTCATTGACCTTGTAAGCAGCCTTCATGTATGAAGACACTAATTGAAGCATATCGATGCTGACATTGTCCACAGCATCAACACGGATACCATCGAAGTGAGCATCTTTGTCCTTGTCTCCAAAGACGATTTGTCCCCAGTTCATGAAGTAATACAATTGGTTAAGCATTTCAGCTTGCACAATTGGGTTTGAGTTGTCGATATCGCTTGAAAGCAAGAACTCATAACCAGCATCACTACCACTCTTGATCTTATCGTTTGCCAAACGACTTGTTGCCGTTTGGTCAAGTTTACGGTAGTCTGAGTTAGCCCACTTCGTTAAATCACTATTAACAAAGAGGAGAGCCCCTTTTTGGAAGTGTTCTTTACCTGGAGATTCAGAGTTAATGTTCCATTTATCTTGGTCTTTAACAAAGGCCTCGATTGACTGACGTAACCAGTCTGTTGACTTATTAGCAGCAATCTTAACCTCAATCTTACGTTGAATGATTTGAGCAGCGGCATTCAAGCTAGCTTGAGAATTTTCAATCGTAAAGACATCTTTTGTTTCTTCACCATTGCTAAGAGCCTTAGTCATATAGTTCAAGTAAGCTACTTGAGTATCCTTATCAGGCCACCAAGACATCAAAAGTGGACGAAAATCTTTTTCAGTTGACGCTTTCCAAGTTGTTCCTGCTTCAAGGATTTCTTTTGGACGGTACCAACTATCAGCTGTCAAATAACCATCAACAAGTTCAAAGCTTGCTTTTGTTGAATCGTAGGCAGCATTATTTTTTGTAAAATCAGTGACAAGATTTGTTGTTTCTTGTGTGAATGAATAAGTTGATGTGCTTGAAAGGGCACCATTCTCATCAAAATAAAGGACCTGACCATTTACAGTAATGGCAAAGTTTTTCTTGTGTGATCCATCTTCTAAAAGATAGTAATATTTACCATCTTTTTCTTTTTTAATATTATCAAGTGATACAGCAGCCTTAATTTCAGCCTCTGAAAGCTCATTAGACTTTTCAGCCGTTGGGGCAGCAAGTCCAGCATTGGTTGCCACTTCCGTTGATGTAGCTGTTTCTGGTTTAGCTGCTACTTCTGGCTTAGCAGTCGTTTCAGGTTTTGCTTCAACCTCTACTGCTGTAGCACTGTCACTAGTTGTTCCTGAATTTGGTTGAACTGTCGTTTCAGCCGGTTTGTCAGCAGTAATTGCTGCTCGCTCTGTTGTCGTGGCATTTGAAGTATTTGCCACTTCAGTTGTTGCTCCTACCTCTTTTTCAACCACAGGATTTGTATTTTCCCCGACTGTAGTTGTTGAAGGTGAGGCATTAGAGTTATTTGTTTCTTCTGCCGAAACAAGTGAAGTTGTGGCAACACTACCACCAACAATGGTAGCCAAAGCTGCTGAAGCGACAGCCAAAGTAACCCACTGCTTCTTCACTTTGTGCAGTTTATAGCGTACTTTATTTTCCATATTCAATTTTTCCCCAATATATTTTTTGTCTTAAAATCTACACCTTAAAGACTTACTTATTATATCATTTTTTAGCGCCAAAAAAACTTGATAAATCTTATTTTAATGAGATTTTTACTATCTTAATACTAGATTAAAGAATCGTCATGTAATCGAATTGAAAGGGGATTTTCAAAAGGTTTTCTTGATATAAAATAGACATAAAAAAAGAGAACCGAAGTTCTCCTTTTTTAAATCAATTAGTTTAGTACTCTTGGTGGGTAAGCAAGTCCATTCTTATCAAAGTAAACGTAAACTCCTTGTTGGATTTCTACCCATGTGCTGACAGCTCTCTTACCACTATCACCATAGTAATAGCTGATTCGACCGTTACCAGCACTTACTGTTTGCCCTTTTACTTGTTTACCATCTTTAGCAAAGTAATAGGTATCGTCACCAATTTTAACTTCACCAGTTACTGACTTACCATTAGCACCGATGTAGTACCAATTGTTATCACCTGTTGTGAAGAATTCATTAGTCAAGCGTTCACCTGTTGCAGCATCGTATTTGCTATAAGTACCATCTGCATTCTTAACAACATCGCCCTTAACTTGGCTTCCATCTTTTTTAAAGTAGAGATGTTGACCATTAATAACTTGAGCACCTGTAACAGTCTTACCGTTAGCGCCCGCATAGTACCAAACATTGCCATCAGTTGTGAAGAATTCGTTAGTCACTAGCTCTCCAGAACCTTCTTTGTACTTGCTATAAGTACCATCTGCATTCTTAACAACGCCGCCTTTAACCTGACTTCCGTCTTCATTGAAGTAAAGTTTTTGACCATTGATAACTTGTGCACCCTTAGCAGCAACACCTTTTGCATTAAAGTGGTACCACTTACCTTCAATGTTTCTCCAAGTGTTCTTGATAGCATTACCAGTATGAGCTTCAAAGAAGTAAGTCTTACCTTTATAAGTTACCAACTTATCTTTAGCTTGGAATCCATCTTCATCAAAGTATTGTGTGAAACCATCAATGACAGTAAGACCTTTGGCCATGACACCTTCTTTAGTGAAGTAACGGAACTTCACAACCTTAGACTCTTTACCGTCTTTAGTTTCAGTAACGTCAAATTTAGTGTAACCACCCTTATACATTTGACCCTTAGCGTTGTAAAGGTAGGTATTACCATTAGCATCAACATAGTAGGCATTACTCAACATGATACCATTTGGCAAGAAACGATAAACATCTTTACCATTTGGTGAATATTCACCGTTTGTAATCATGTGACCACGAGCGTCAAAGTAATAAGTATTACCATTGAAGGTTACAAAGGCAGATTTAGCTTGAGTACCACTTGTACCGAAGTAAGTGATTCCTTTACCATCACATGAGAATCCAGTAATAACCTTTTCTTTGCCTGTCAATTGAAGAGGGACGAAGTTACCATCTTTAGTGACAGTGAAGTATTTACCAGTTGCTTCATCGCTAAGTACATAGCCAACACCACGTTCAAGAACGTTTGTTCCGTTGAAGTATTCAGCCTTCCATTGTTTCAATTTAACAGAATCATCAATTGGTTTACCAGTTGAGATCATGTTTACCTTGAACATTTCAGGGTACTTAGCTCTAAGCTCAGCCAAGAATTCACCACCGTATTGAGCTTGGTAATCTTTGCCTGATGACTTAGTGTTAGCCACATAAAGTGAATGATCGATGATAGCGTCTGCAATTTTACGGCCGGCACCATCAGTACGAGTTGCTGTTACAACTTCTTTACCTGGCAATTGGTAAATTTGGTCTGGAACCCAGTCAGCGATTGCTTGGATACCAGCCTTGTGAAGTGCTTTAAGAGCATCACGTAAATCTTCTTTAGAACCGTATTTATTGTTCTTACTCATAGCAAGATCGTAACGGTCTGCAAAAGCATAACCATTTTGGATAACTGAGTCAAGGAAGGTACCATCGTCAGCAGATACAAATTGAGGTGCCATTTCAAATGATGTTACGCCCCATGATTTGAACAAATCAACATTTTCAGCAATCTTACGGTTAGTATAAACTGAAGGATCTGAACCATCTGGAATAGTTTGGAAGTTAGAGAAACCTTCGTAGATCAATTGTGAATCATAAGCTTCAGTCGCTTTAAGAGTCAACTCTCCAGCTTTCTTAGCTTCTGTTGAAGGCGCTACTCGGATATCTTGATCATCTGAAGCTCCAACTGGAACCCAAACTGCTACGAAACCAGACATATCAAATGTTTCATAACCCTTGATGTCATTAGCACCGAAAGTCAAGACACCATTGCTGTCTGTTTCTTTCACATAACCTGCTGCGATTGCATCTGCATCAGATGTAAAGTTCTTGATACCATCAGCTGTACCAACAATCAAAGCACGGTATTTTTGGTTGGCATGGATTTTACCCATTTCAACGTTTAGCTTAGCCGACTGATCCAAAGTCAATTTTGGATTGTTTGCTACAAGTGTCACCTGACCAGATGTACGGCTGTATTTAGAACCTTCTGTATCATCAGCTGTCATGATGTCTTTACCATAACGTACTGAAGCGTAGACTTCATTTGTACGGTAAAGTTCAACATCTGAATTGTCCATCTTACCATCAGTTGGCAACCAGTATGAACGTTGCGCTTGTCCACCAGATACATACTTGATACGATTCTTCATCAAGTTAACGATGGTATCGTAGTATGGAGATTTGGTTTCCATATAGTGACCATCATCTGTATAAAGGTCTCCATAGTAGACACGCGTGATAGTTTCCATGTTTTGCAACATTACAGCGTATGCTGCTGGGATGTTGTTAAGGGTATATTTTTTATTGCTGCTGAGCATGTCTTTGTTGTAAATATCAAAGGCTTGCTTCATTTCAGCATCAGTGATTGTGAAACCGTCTGATTTTGGATTGATTTCTTTCTTGATGATTTCAGCAATAATATCTTGAACGTTATTATCATGGGCACGGATAAAGACGTAGTTTCCTGACGCATCTCCGTATTTCTCGTTGTATTTACCGATTGTAGACTGTTTAACTGTTCCGTCTTCGTTATAGGCCTTGCTTCCATCTTTGTTAATCCAATCAGTCTTTTCATCACGTTGTGTCGTGTTGAAAGTATTATTATACAAAGGACTTACAGCTGGTGTACGTTCTTTGATTGGTTTAGCCAATGAGAAGAGGAGAGCCAAACGTTGTTTGTTTTCCATAGCAAGCGCAGCACCATCTGTCTTGTCATTGTAGTGGTTGTCATTAAGACTCCATGCTTCAAGGACTGAGATGTGGGCAAGAGCTTGCGCCTCAGATTTATTTACACCATAGTACTCACGGAAGTAGTTTGTGTAGAGTTGAAGCATGTCTGCATTGACATTATCTACCGCGTCAACACGGATACCATCGAAGTTAGCATCCTTGTCACCCATAACGATTGAACCCCAGTTCATAAGGTAGTGGATTTGGTTCAATTGTTCCGCTTGAACAACTGGGTTTGACAAATCTACGTCATTAGCTAGCAAGAAGTCGAAACCACCCATGTGGTTTGGATCTGATTGCTCATCAAGAACCGATTTATCAATTGTACCAGTCTGGTTAGTCGCTGTACGGTTCAAAAGACGATAATTAGAGTTCGCCCATGGTGTACGTGAATCATTTACATAAAGAAGGGCCCCACCTTGAAGGTGATCTTCGCCACCACCTTTAGAGTAGTTTTCAGTTTCTTTGTTCCATTGTGGTTGTGTCTTAACAAAGGCAGAGATAGTTTCACGCAACCATTGTGTTGATTTTTCAGCCTGAATCTTTTGCTCAATCTTGATTTGAATGTCCTTAGCAGCACGTTTCAAGTCTACTTGCTTATCTGTGCTAGTGTATTTAGCATCCAAATTGAATACTTTAGACATGTAGTTCAAGTAGTTAACTTGTGTATCTACATTTGGCCACCAAGCCATCAAAAGTGGACGGAAATCTTCTGCAGTTGATGCTTGCCAAGTTACACCATCTTTGATGATAGAAGCTGGACGGTACCAGCTATCTGCAGTCAAATAACCATCAATCAATTCAAAGCTAGCTTCAGATGAATCGTAGGCACGGTTATTTATTGAGAAACCATCAACAATATTTGTTGTTCCTGGTGTGAAAGAATATGTTGATGAGCTTGTAAGAGCACCATCTTTACCGAAGTAAAGCAATTGGCCATTTACAGTAATGGCAAAGTTTTCTTTGTGTGAACCATCTTCATTAACATAGTAATATTTACCATCAATGTTTTTGATGTTTTTCAAGGAAAGCGCAGCTTCTACTTCTGAATCTTTCAAAGCAGCTTCTGGCGCTTTAACTTCTGTGTTTACAACTTCAGCCTTAACTGTAGCTGGTTGTTCTTTTGCTTTTTCAGTTGTAACAGCTGGTGCATCTGTTGTCACAACTGCTTCTTTATTTGGCACAGCTGCCACTGCTACATCAGTAGTAGTTGTTGCTGTTGTAGCTACATCAGCTGTTGCTTGTACGTTAGTTGTAGCCCCTGCTTCTGCTGCATTTGTTTCTTTTGCAGGTGTTAAAATATCTGCTTCTTTTGTATTTGTATGTTTAGCGACTTCTTTTGTTGCTTCTGTTGAAGTTACTTCAGTAGACGAAACTAAGTCAGCTGTTGTATCTGAATTTGGTTGCGTTACAGTCTTGTCTTGTGTTTCATCCGCTGAAACTGATGACGTTGTTGCAGAAAATCCCCCTACGACAGTAGCGAGCGCTGCAGATGCAACTGCAATTGTAACCCATTGCTTCTTAACTTTATGAAGCTTATAGTGTACCTTTTTTTCCATTATAATTTTCCCCGTGATTTTATTTGTCAAAATCAGACTGAAATCTATCCGATTTCAAACAATTACATTATATCATTATTTTCTAACTATTTCTCAAATTAATTGTTTTTTTATAAAATATATGTAATATAATAGTAATATTAGAAAAGTTTTTTAATACGCCTGTTTCATAGGTTTTCAATTCTCATTTTTACATCATTTGATAACTGAAACTATTTTTTAGAAAATGTCTAGAATACTTGATTTAATAACATTTGTAGCCTTTCTGACTCAAAATTGATATTTGTCTGATTTTTTTCTTTAAGGAGCAAAAAAAAGTGAAATTTCTTTAAACGATTCTCGTTTTCAAGAAATTTCACCTATAAATTCATGTCAAATCATATCGTTTTTCACTTAATCTCTCAGATTAAGATTAGATTGTTTGATTATTTATCGAAATCAGCATAACCATTTTCATCGAAGAAGACAGTCTTACCGTCTTGGAAAGTGATCCATGTGTTTGTCACACGTTCGCCAAGAACTGATTCGTAGTATTCTACTCCTTTTGGTGTGCTAATAGGGCTACCTTTAACTTGGCGTCCCAATTTATCAAAGTAATATTCTTTACCATCGATATTTTGGCGTCCTGTTACAACCTTACCGTCTTTGAAGTAGTACCAAACATTGTTACCAGTTGTCAAGAAACGGTTATTGAGACGCTCACCTGAATCTTTATCATAGTAAGAGAGTGATCCGTCAGCATTCTTAACAAAGTCACCTTTGACTTGACTACCATCTTCTTTGAAGTAATAGTTTTTACCACCAACACTATAGGCACCTGTCACGATTTCACCATTATCTTTGGCATAGTACCATGTCTTACCACCATCAAGAGTGAAGAAATCAGATTTTACTTGGCTACCATCAGCATTGAAGTAATAGTTAAGGTGGTCAATCGTTTGACGACCTGTAACAAGGTTACCATCCTTATCAGCATGGTACCACTTGCCGTTCACTTCGAAGAACTTGTCTTTTACTTTATAACCGTTATCTACAGTGTAGTAGCTGATCTTACCGTTTTCAGTAACAAAATCACCTTTAACTTGGGCACCATTTGCACGGAAGTAATAGTCGTGACCATCCAAAGTAAGGGCACCTGTCACATTTTTACCAGCTGCATCACGATAGAACCATGTTGAGCCATCAGTTGTGTAGAATTCACCCTTCGTAGCTTGTGCATAGCCTTGATCGTTGAATTCATACCAGATACCATCGATTTCTGCCCAACGGTTCTTATAAGCGTTACCAGTATCTTTGTCAAAGAAGTAAAGTTTACCATCTGGAGTAACATACTTCATCCCTTTAGCTTGGTAGCCATTTTCGTCAAAGTATTGCAAGCCACCCCAAATTTCTTTAAGACCTACTGCCATAACACCATCTGGATCAAAGAAACGGAATTTAGTTTGTGTTTCTGATGTACCAGGAATTGGAATATCAAAAGCATAGTAGCCATTCTTATACTGCTCACCGAAGTTGCTGAAGAAATATTGTTTACCATCTTGCTCGTAAACGGCATTACGTAATTGAATACCATTTGGCAAGAAGAAGTAAGTCTTACCATTAATTTCTTGACGACCAGTAAGCATGTGACCATCTTTATCGAAGTAATAGTAATAACCACCGTGTTTGATGAAGGCGTTCTTAGCTTGGAAACCACTGTTATCAAAGTAAGCCATACCTTTACCATCATAGTAGAAACCAGTCTTACCACCTTGGTCTGTCAATGGTTTAGGCAAGAAGATACCATTTTCATCAACATGGTAGAAACGACCAGTAGCATCGTTGCTAAGAACATAACGGTAACCACGGTTTAGGATGTTAGTCGCATTGAAGTATTTAGCAGACCATTGCTTGATTTTCTCTGAAGTATCAAGCGTCTTACCGTTTGAAACCATAACTTCCTTGAACATTTCTGGGTATTTTTCCTTAAGCATATCAAGGAATTCACCACCATATTTAGCTTGGAAGTCTTTACCAGATGACTTGGTATTAGCAACATAAAGAGAGTTGTTGATATATGCACCCGCTTTAGGATCACCGTAGCTATTTGCACGTGTCGCTGTTACTACTTCTTGTCCTGGCAATTGGTAAATTTGGTCTGGAACCCAGTCAGCGATAGCTTGAATACCTTGCTTGTGAAGGGCCTTAAGGGCATCACGAAGGTCTTCTTTAGAACCGTATTTGTTATTCTTACTCATAGCAAGGTCATAACGGTCTGAGAAGGCATAACCATTTTGGATAACTGAGTCAAGGAAGGTACGATCGTCTGCAGATACGTATTGAGGTGCCATTTCAAATGATGTGATACCCCATGACTTGAAGAGTTCTGCATTTTCTGCGATCAACTTATTAGTGTATTGACTATCTTTTTCAACAAAAGCTTGGAAGTTAGAGAAACCTTCATACATAACTTGTGAGTCAAGAGCTTCTGTTGCTGAATAGGTCTTAGCTTGTTTTTCGTTTGAAGCTTTAACACGGAGGTCTTGGTTATCAGGTGTACCAACTGGTACCCAAACACCCAAGTAACCATCCATATCTACAGTCTTGTAACCCTTGATTTCATCACCTGAGAAGGTCAAATTACCTTCAGCATCAGTGTACTTGACTTTACCTACTGCTGCCGCATCACTTTGGTAAGAAACAATACCCTTATCAGTGCCAAGGAGCAATGGACGGTAGGCTTGGTTAGCGTGAAGTTTACCCATGTTAACTTTCAACGTACCATCACCCAATGAGAAGTTTGAGTCATTGGCAATAAGAGTCAACATACCTGAATGTTTGCTAGTTTCAACACCCTTAGTCTGATCAGCAGACATGATGTCTTTACCGTAACGTACTGAAGACAAAATTTCCTTGCCACCAAATGAATCAACCTTCATTGATTGACCACCTGAAACATACTTCATGCGGTTAGTCAAAAGTGTTGTGATAGCATCGTAATATGGTGATTTCTTAGCCATGTATTGACCGTCATCTGTGTAGAGGTCACCATAGTAAACACGTGTTACCAACTCCATGTTTTGAAGCATGAGGGCGTAGGCAGCTGGAATATTGCTCAATGTGTAGCGTTTGTCAGCTTTCAACATGTCTTCGTTGTAAATTTCAAAGGCACGCTTCAATTCAGCATCGGTCATTGTGAAACCATCAGATTTAGGGTTGATTTCTGACTGAATGATGACTTTGATGATATCTTGAACTTGGTTATCGTGGGCACGTGGGAAGATGTATGAAGCTTGAGTATCACCGTACTTAGTGTTATTTGTACGGTCAGTAAGACTGTCAGTAATCAAGTTGTTCAAACTTCCACGGTTACCACGTGTTGTCAAGTGGGTCAAAACAGCTGTACGGAGTTTATTGTCCATAGCAAGGGCAGCTCCGTCTGTTCTTTGGTTATAATCGTTATCGTTGAAGTTCCAAGCCTCAAGAATAGAGATGTGGGCAAGCGCATTTGCTTCAGATTTGTCCACACCAAAGGCTGCACGGAAATAGTTTGTATAGACTTGGAGTAGGTCAGCGTTGACATTATCTACCGCATCGACACGGATACCATCAAAGTTAGCATCCTTGTCTCCCAAAACGATCGAACCCCAGTTCATGAGGTAGTGGATTTGGTTCAACTGCTCAGCTTGAACAACTGGATTTGAAGTATCCACATCGTTGGCAAGAAGGAACTCATAACCACCAAGGTCTTTACCTGTACCATTAAGTGAACCATCTTGGTTACTTGGTGTACGGTTAAGAATACGATAGTTTGAGTTAGCCCATGGTGTAACATCACTATTCACAAAGAGAAGGGCTCCACCCTGAAGGTGGTCAGCTAGTGTATAGTTTTCTGTTGCAACACTCCACTGCTCTTGTTCCTTAACAAATGAAGAGATTGCTTGACGAAGCCATTCTGTCGATTGTTTCGCAGAGATTTCTTGCTCAATCTTAATTTGGATAGTCTTAGCCGCTTCATTCAATAGGGCTTGACTTTGGTTAGTTGAGTAAGTTGTATTGAGGTTGAAGTGTTTAGCGAAAGTATTGAGGTAGGCTACTTGCGTATCTACATCAGGCCACCAGGCCATCAAAAGTGGACGGAAGTCTTTCTCAGTTGATACACGCCATTTTTCACCATTTTCCAAAATAGTGACTGGACGGTACCAGCTGTTTGGTGTCAAGTACCCATCTACCAACTCGAAGCTCTCCTTCTTAGAATCGTAAGCACGGTTATGTGAAGAGAAACCATCAACCAAGTTAGTTGTTCCTGGTGTGAATGAGTGTGTTGATGTGCTTGTCAAAGCACCGTCTTTACCGAAGTAAAGCAACTGGCCATTTACTGAAACAGCAAAGTTTGTTTTGTATGAACCATCTTCTTTGACATAATAGTATTTACCATCAACTTGTTTGATGTTGTCCAAAGAGAGTGCTGCTGTTTCTTCTTTTTCAGTAACACCAGATTTTGGTTTTTCAGCTACTGTAAGCGTCGTATCTGTCGCTACAGTTGCATTTGCTGGTGTTTCTGTAGCACCATTAGCTACTGCTGCACGATCAGTCGCTACTGGTGCTGCCGTATTAGCAGTTGTGTCAGTTGTAGCCGTTGCTGGTGTTGGAGTTGCTACAGTATCTGTAGTTGCTGCCTTGTCATTTGTTACTGCTGTAACATCTGTCGTAGCAGTTGCTGCTGGAGTCGCTACTTCATGCGTTTCGACCACAACATCGCTTTCAGCTGTCGTAGTAGCAACTGGTTCTGTTGTTTCATCGGCTGAAACCTTTTGATTAGCTACTGTAGCACCGCCTACAATAGAGGCAAGTGCTGCCGAAGTGACGGCAATCGTCACCCATTGCTTCTTAACTTTGTGAAGCTTGTAATGTACCTTTTTTCCCATTTTAGGTCCTCATTTCATTTTCCTAGTTTGAATGAAAATCTACATAATTCAAACATTTTCATTATAGCATATTTTTTTCAAGCATTTGGAGACTTTATCAGACCTTTTAACTTTTTAATCATAATGTAAATTGAAAAACATTTCGACAAATATTAAAAACTACCGAATCTAGAAAACGGTAGTCTTTTTCTATTTTTTAGGAAAGTTTTTAGAGGTCATTGATTAAGCTACCTCTATGCAATCAGTTGGCAATTTTCAAGCCAGCTATTAAGCAAAAACCACGTTATGTTGAACCCTGTAACTGACTAAAAAGAGCAAGGTTTCTGTGACCAATTTTGCCAGAACTAGTCCCAAACCAATGGCAACTAGACTACTAAGTAAGAAATAATTACAAGCCAAGAGAACCAGGACCAACATAAAGTAGCGAACACTCGATCTAAAGAGGGAGCTTGTCGGATTGAAGACCACATTAGCGTTTAGTAGATACTGGCTGGAAGCCGAAATCACTCGAGCTAGCACGACCGAAAGGAAGAGATTTTTCGTCAAGGCAAAGAGCACAAATAAGGCGGTTGCATCAATGACTGAGGCCAAGACGGCCGTGCCAGAGAACTTTAAAAAAGGGCTGTAAATACGGATGGAATCACGAATGGGCCGAAAGTGCGAGCTTTTATTCTCCTCCAGATAAACGGTCTCGATTGGGACTTCAGAGATTTGGTGGCCTGACTTCTTGGCTTCAAGCAACATGTTAAACTCGTACTCAAAACGATTGCCATCCAGATTAAGAAGCCATGGAATTAGGTCTGTTGATATCCCCCGTAGTCCTGTCTGAGTATCCGTTACCTTCTGACCAGTTACTAGACGAAAGAGCCCCGCAGTCACTTTATTTCCAAAGCGGCTTCGTGCTGGCACTTTACCAATAAAGGCACGCGCACCCAAGATAAGATTTCTTGGATTTTCCTCGGTCGCCTTGGCTACACGGACAATATCCTTAATCAGATGCTGACCATCGCTGTCAACTGTGACAATAGGTTGAGCCGAAAGGTGCTGACCGACTACTTCTTCTTGAATGTGAGCAAAGGCTGTCTTGAGAGCTGCTCCTTTTCCTTTATTGATAGGATGGGTAAGGACAGTCGCTCCAATAAAAGCCGTTTCGTCGTAATAGTCGTTATAGCGTGGGCCACTCCCATCATTAACAACAATAATACGGGCTTTAGGGAGTTTTATAGTAATATCTTGAACCACCTGAATCAAGCGTTTGTCTGGTTCATAAGCTGGAATAATAATATACATAGGCACTTCCTTTCTGTTTCATCCTATGACTCTTTAGTGACCTCCGCCAAAGCCACCTGGTTGCCCACCACCTTGGGGACCACCGTCACCTTGAGGGCCACCGCCGCCAGGCATTGAGTTTTCAATCTTGGTTTGTTTTTCACCATTAATGGTAATATCACCACCGGTATAGGTCGCTGAACCGTCGAAGTCAAAGCCAGACTGACCAGTCAAATTGATCGTTCCACCCGATACAATAATATCACCGTTAGAATCGATTGGGTCTGTATCGCCCTGGCCAACCTCAACATTTAGGGTTCCATCGGTCATCTTGAAGAAAATCTCACTTTGACTGGCATTAGCATTGGCCGTATTGACACCATCATCCGTCGCATAGACATCGATATTTCCACCATTGATGGTCACAGATTTACCTTCGATACCTTCGGTTGATTTTTCAACCTTATAAGTACCATTATCAATGATCAGGTCGCCGGACGCATGAATACCGTCGTCACCAGCCTTAATGGTCATGGTATTGTCAGACAGATACATGGTCCCTACCGATGTGTCGTCATCAGTGTCGACCTTAACGCCATCTTCTTCCGCTTCAATAATCATGGTTGTTCCTGTGATATTAAGTTCATCATTGACATTGAAGGCATCGCCAACTGAGGTAATCTTATAGGTCCCCCCATTCATATGAAGACTGCCATTTGCTTTAATACCGTTGTTTTTCTTGGCATCAATGTTTAGAGTACCTGACCCATTAATGGTCAAATCTCCCTTAGAGAAAATCACGGCATCCGCATCTTCATCACTATTAGAACTTGAATCAGAGAGGGTGCTAGTGGTTCCATCTTTAAGCGTTAGGTAGACATGCCCGGCTTTTGTAGCGTTGATTGGTGCATTTGTATTTGTCATGGTAGCACCATCTAGAACAATATGGACATCATCTGAATCCCCAGCATCCACCTTGATTTGCACACCATCAGATTTTCCAGAAATGACGTAAGTTCCAGCTTTGGAGATGGTTACGGTTGAATCTGATACCGTTACGCCATCACCTGAAACATCCGCAGATGAGCCTGATAACTTAATCTTAGAGGCAGAACTTTCATCATAAGTTGTGTCTGAATCTTTTGAAGTAAAATAGTTGCTGTTGTTATTAGTCGTTTTCTTACTAGTTGTTGCGGTTACAGCACTCGTTTTTGATGTCGTGCTTGACGTCGTCCCCGTTGCTTGACTGTTTGATTGGCTACAAGCTGTCATGACTGTTAGGGCTGTCGCACAGGTTACTAAAGTCGTCCATTTTTTTAGTTTTTTTGATTTCATATTTTTCCTCTCGGGTTCGTTTTGATGATTACAGTTTACGGGACTTAACTAAAACATTTCTGAAGGTTAACTAAAACTTTTCTTAAGTTAAGTTTAGTGAAAGTTTGGCTTAGGACTTCTTTCAGAAAAGTCCCATAAACTAATAGGCGAGCAAGCAAGAGCTATGAAATGGTTCTTGTCCGCTCAACTTTTTACTATAAAACAAAAACATTAAAACAATAAGGCGACTGTTTAGGGATAGGTTTGCTACCACAAGCCCCCCTATTTTCCTAAGAGTTGCTTAACGGCTTTGTATCTTATCTATAAAAGGAGTTTTTTCATGGTTAAACAATTGGAAACACGTTTTAAACGTATTGAAACGAAATATGTGGTCTCAAAGGATAATCTCGAGGACCTGCTCACTGATCTTAAGGAGTATTTGGTAGAGGATGATTATCCGACATCTACCATTTCAAATATTTACTTTGATACGGATAATTTTGACGTCATCCAAGATGCCTTAGATGGTAATCACCGTCAAGAGAAAATCCGCATGCGTACCTACCTAGCCAATCCCAAAATTGATAGTAAGGTTTTTCTAGAGGTCAAAGCCAAAGATGAGGAGGGAATCGGCCATAAGTTTCGCCTCGTTTCAACTCCCCTTGCCATCACTAACTTGATGACAGACGGTAAGAATGATGGTCAAATCACTGATCGTCAGCTCTTGCAAGATATCCATCAGTTACGCCAGCGCTATGATGAGGGCCTCAAACCTCGCATGTATATCTACTACGACCGTTTTTCAATGAAAGAAAAAGAGACTATCCAAGGCTATACCTACAATAAAGTTCGTGTTACCCTTGACCAAAATTTGACTTACCGTGATGAAGACGTCAGTCTCTTTAAGGGAAATCATGGGTTTCCCCTTCTTGATGAAGATACGATTATCATGGAAATCAAGTCACCTGGCCAAAAGCCAGACTGGCTTCAATCTATCTTAGACAAACATGGTTTGAAAGAGCAGAAATTCTCAAAATACAGCTGTGCCTATCATAAGTCTCAAGGTCTAGATTACGGGCCACATCCAGTTCAAGAAAAAGGAGCTGCTGCCTATGTCTAATCTCTTCAATTCTATCTTTAATGATGCAACCGCAACTGCAAGTCCCCTTCAACTCATGCTGGCCTTACTGGTCAGCCTCGTTTTAGGCTTGGCCCTAACCTGGACTTACAAATACCGGACCCTTTACACCAGAGAATTTGCCATCAGTTTAACCCTACTTCCATGTTTGATGACCCTAGTTATCTTCCTTGTCAATGGTAGTTTGGGGACCTCTATCGCCGTGGCGGGGACCTTTAGTCTCATTCGTTTTCGTTCGGCTACCAGTGGTTCCAGAGAACTAATCGCCGTCTTTTTGGCCATGATTATTGGTCTGGCATCTGGGACAGGCTATCTCTTACTAGCCGTCCTCTTCACCGCCTTTCTGTTGGCAGTTTGGCTCCTTTTGGAAAATCGTCAAAGTCGTACGGACAACCAACGTCGTAGGCTCCTGACCATTAATGTCTCCCATCAGGACTTGATTGATCAAAAAATCACTAAAGCCTTACTCAATTTCACTAGCGAATGTGACCTAATCTCCCTTAACACCACAGGTGGAGGTGAGACCATGCAACTGGTCTACGAAGTGGACTTGAATCCTCAAGTGGACGACTTCCAATTGACGAATCACCTGATCTCAAGCATTGAAAATTGTGACCTTGCCCTAACCAAAAAAGCTAAAAAGAAAAAGAATTTGTAAGACAAAAAGACATCTCCAACTAGTTTTTGGAGATGTTTTTGCATGTTTTGAGGTTAACATTTTCACTTAGCTATAACCCTCACTTCTAATACCCTAGTATGACATACTAGATTATCGGCAGAAAGTAAAATATCTGCTAATCATATTCATATGGGATAACCTTACCATCTTGTACGTTAAAAGTGTGGTGGATGTACTTGTCCTTGTTATAATCACTACTATCTTCATCAGTTGAGAAATAATAAAATTCGTACTCTCCGTCTGGTAGTTTGCTAGCATCTAGTTTATTCGCTGCCTCTTTTAAATCGTTCTTACTAGTATTTTCTGTATCGCCTACTTCTATTCTCATAGTGACAAGGTGTTCATCAATCATTGTTTGGTAGGGAATTTGATAATACCCATAAAAATCATTCTTCCCATTTTTACGGTTTTCTTCAGCTAAATGAGCTTTACGATTATTAGCTTCTTGATCTATCAAAGTATTATCACTGAAGGAGAATTCTTCAATATCAAGGTCTAAAGATTGCTTTTTAAGTTCCTTGAAGAGTTTTTGCTCTTCTTTTTTTACAGATTTTTGTTGTAAATAGGTTTGCGAGTAAAGGCCAGGAGTCTCATATTCCTCACGATCAATTGTCTAGTCCAGGTTAAAAGTAATTTGTGAATCTAATGATATGGTTTGATTATCGTAGGTTTCTTCTGAATAGATATAATCGACATAAATGCCTGCACTATCTAGAATTATCTTTTTGATATTCTTAACTTGGACCTTCCCCTTAAAACCATTATGAGCCAAGATTTTTTGCGTTTTTTCCTTGGCTTTTGAGTAAGAATTTGGAAGTATAACTGTACAACCAACTAAAAGACTAGAACAGAGAAGGACAATAACTAAACGAGAAAGAGTTATGATATAAGGAGTTAGTTTCTTCATAAGACATCCTTCCTTTCCTCAATCATTTGTAAAAACAAGCACACCGAATCTTTCAAAATAAACAAGTTTTCTTCACTTTTATTATAGCATTTTAAAGCGCTTTCCCATGGTAGTTATAGGAACAAAATGATTAAAATTCCTCTAGCAAAAAAGCCCGAAGCATCACTTCAGACTTTTCATCTTGGTTCAAATCGGTTGAGATAATCCTCAATAATCCGTTACTTCTTTTCGGTCATGGACATTGCTTTGCTTGCCTTGACGTGCTTTAAGTACGGCTTCAACGTCTTCAGGGCTGACCCCTGTTTCAACGAGCATGACTGCTAGGTGATAGAGGACGTCTGCTGTCTCGTTGGCAATTTCTTCTTTATCAGCATTCTTGGCTCCGATAACAACTTCTGTTGCTTCTTCGCCAACCTTTTTAAGAATCTTGTCTAGGCCCTTGTCAAAAAGGTAATTGGTATAAGACCCCTCTTTAGGATTTTTTTTACGATCTAAGGCTTCCTTATAAAGTGTTTCTAACATAGCTACTCCTATCTATCTTGATTGTCATCATATATATCCGTAAAGAAACAGCTGTAGGCTCCTGTATGACAGGCTGCTCCTTCTTGTTCAACGGCGATAAGTAGGGTGTCCTGATCACAGTCAGTCTTGATGCTTTTGACATGTTGAAAATGACCAGATGTGGCGCCCTTATGCCAAAGCTCATTTCTGGAACGGCTCCAGTAATGCATTTGTTGAGTCTCAAGGGTCAACTGATAGGACTCCTCATTCATATAGGCCAACATGAGCACCTGTCCCGTCTTGTAATCGGTCACAATGACTGGCACCAGTCCTCCTTGTTTGTCAAAATCAAGTTTAACCTCTGTCATTGTCTCACCTCAATTCCTGCTTTTGCCAAGACTTGTTTGGTTTCACCTATATTTACCTCACCGAAGTGGAAGATAGAGGCTGCCAATGCACCAGTCGCTGTTGTCTTTTCAAAGACTTCGACAATGTCCTCAATATTTCCCGCGCCACCAGAAGCAATGATTGGAACATCGACGACTTCTGCCACACGATTAAGCATTTCCAAATCAAAACCAGACTTGGTGCCGTCCTTGTCCATACTGGTCAAGAGAATTTCTCCAGCCCCCAAGGCGACGACTTCTTGAGCCCATTGAATGAGATCCCTACCTGTGTCCTTTCGTCCTCCTGCCACAAAAACATGCCAACTCCCATCAGCCATCTTTTTAGCATCAATCGCAGCCACGACACACTGATTCCCGAATTTTTGAGCACAATCAGCGATTAGTTGAGGATTGACAAGGGCTGAGGAATTGACAGCAACCTTATCAGCACCGGCTTTGAGCATCTTGTTCATGTCTTCAACTGAACGGATACCACCACCAACTGTGAAGGGGATAAAGACCTGATCGGCGACGCGTCGCACCATGTCAACCGTTGTTTCACGATTATCTGAAGTCGCTGTGATGTCCAAAAAAACAAGTTCGTCACAACCAGCCTCATAATAGGCACGCGCAGAATCAACAGGATCACCAACATCTGTCAGATTCACAAAATTAACCCCCTTGACGACACGTCCATCCTTGACATCCAAACAAGGAATAATACGTTTTTTAAGCATATTAACCTCCGAAAGACTTGAGCTGGTCTAAAGTGATATTACCGTTATAGTAGGCTTTACCGACAATGGTTCCTGCCACACCAATCTCTTGTAGGTGATTTAAGTCGGCTACCTCTGCAATCCCACCTGAAGCGATGACTTTAGCGCTTGTGAGTTCAGATACCAAACGTTTGTAGTGATCAAGATTGGGTCCTGTCAGTGTGCCATCTCGATCAACGTCTGTATAAACAAAGAGGGTTACGCCCATCTTTTCCATTTCCTTGGCCAAGGTGATGTAGTCCACATTACTGGTTTCCAACCAACCTTCGGTAGCGACGAGACCTGCCTTGGCATCTATACCCACGACAATCTTATCGGCACCAAATTCCTCCAAAGCTGCTCTTACGAAGTCTGGATCTTTAACGGCCATTGAACCGATAATGATACGGTCGATGCCAACTGCCAAATAGTCACGAATCTGCTCCAAGGTACGGATACCGCCACCAACTTCGATGCCAAGTCCAGAAACCTTCTTGACCTCTGCAATCAAGTCACGGTTAGTGGCACGACCATCAAGGGCACCATCCAAGTCAACAACGTGAATAAATTCAATGCCCGCATTCTTAAAGGTCTTTGCTTGCTCAATAACATCTGGATTGACAACGGTTTGTTGGTTGAAATCTCCTTTGAAGAGACGAACAGCCTGTCCATCCTTAATATCAATTGCTGGTAGAATTTGCATCTCCCCTACCATCCTTTCTAACTAAAAAGTCTTTGTGCTCACGAGCTTCTAGGCTTTACATAAACCCACAAACTGTTCAATAATACCTAAACCAATATCACCTGATTTTTCGGGATGGAATTGGGCACCATAAACATTGTCTTTATGGATCATGGCTGGCACCTCGATACTATAATCTGCAGTGACATCAATATATTGGCTAGGCACATCCGTAAAATAACTGTGAACGAAGTAGACAGCTTGACCATCTAAACCATCTGTCAAAGGGCTAGCTTGCTTAACAGCCAAATCATTCCACCCCATATGTGGGACAGGCTGCTCCTTACTGGCAGGAATGGCACGGCAAACACCAGGAATAAAGCCAAGACCATCTGTTTCTTCATGCTCCAGTCCTTTTTCTGTTAAAATCTGCATACCTAAGCAAATTCCTAAAAGTGGAACTCCCTTTGCTACGGCCTCTTTGATGACAGCTACCAAACCTCTTCGCTCCAACTCTGCCATGGCTGTTGGATAGGCACCTACACCAGGTAAAATCAAACCATCTGCAGCTAGGATTTTTTCTTTGTCAGCAGACAATTCTGCAGTCACACCGATTTTTTCAAGAGCGCGCAGAACATTGGCGGTATTCCCCGCATCGTAATCAATGACGATAATCATAGCATCCCCTTTGTCGAGTTTACGCCGTGAATGTCAGGATTGACTGTGATGGCTTCACGCAAGGCACGTCCTGTTGCCTTGAAGAGACTTTCTGACTTGTGGTGATTGTTTTTTCCGTGGAGAATCTTGAGGTGGAGATTCATTTGAACATTAAAGGCTAAAGCTTGGAAAAATTCTTCAACCAGTTCTGTGTCAAAATTACCCAATTTTGGATTATCAAAACTAGCATCAAAGACCAAGAAGCTACGTCCAGACAAGTCTAAACTCGCCATTCCGAGGGTTTCATCCATAGGTACGAAAGCCGTTCCATAACGGTTGATACCTGCTTTGTCACCCAAGGCCTCTTTAAGAGCTTGCCCAAGGACAATACCGACATCTTCAACAGTGTGGTGACTATCAACCCAAAGGTCACCATCAGCCTTCACCACCAAAGACATACGGCCATGACGGGCAAATAAGGTCAACATGTGGTCAAAAAATCCGACACCTGTTTGAATGTCTACTGGTTCTTGAGCATCCAAATTGAGGCTTAACTTAATTTTGGTTTCAAAGGTATTACGTTCAATTTCTGCTTGTCTCATAACTGCTTCCTCTACTCTCTCAATCATTGTCGTTTCTGACTTCAATAGCCTTGGCGTGGGCCTGCAAGCCTTCCGCATAAGCCAAGGTTGTAATATCGTGCTGAGCCTTGTTGACTGCTGCCTTGTCGTATTGCGTATATTGGATACGTTTGACAAAATCGTGCACACCTAAAGCTGATGAAAAGCGGCTGGTTGCTGTCGTTGGAAGAACGTGATTGGCACCCGCATAGTAATCACCAATGGGTTCACTGGTAAAGTGACCAAGAAAGACGGAACCAGCATTTTCCACTTTTTCTAGGTAATCATAGGCCTTGTCCATAGCAATTTCCAAATGTTCTGGCGCAACCAAGTTCATGAGTTCAAACATGGCATCTGTATCCTTGGCGATAATAATACGGCCGTTATTTTCAATGGAAGGACGCGCAATCGCCTCGCGTGGTAAAAGCTTGAGTTGACGTTCAATCTCACTTTCAACCGCATCGGCCAAGGCTTCAGAATCTGTTACCAAAATAGCACGTGCTAGCTTATCATGCTCCGCTTGAGACAAGAGGTCAGCTGCCACATAAGTTGGATTGGCGCTACTATCAGCAATGACACCAATCTCTGATGGCCCTGCAATCATATCAATACCGACAATACCGTAAACCTGTTTCTTAGCAGTGGCTACGAAAATATTTCCGGGACCTGTAATCTTATCCACCTTTGGAAGAGTTTCTGTCCCAAAGGCCAAGGCAGCAACCCCTTGAGCTCCACCGACTTGGTAAATGGTGTCCACACCAGCCAATTTTGCAGCTACCAGGATAGCAGGAACAAAGTGTTCTTGAGGCGGCGTAATCATAATAATCTCTTTAACCCCAGCAATTTTAGCAGGAATGACATTCATAAGGACTGAGGACGGATAAGCCGCAGTTCCTCCAGGCACATAAACACCCACACGATTGATGGGACGAATCATTTGACCACGAATAACACCCTCACTTGGTTGGTCTTCAAATCCAGCCTCCAACTGATGTTTGTGGTAAGATTCAATATTTTCTTTAGCATTGACTAGGGCTTGATATACCTTTGGATCAATTTCCTTAAAGGCTTGATCAATAAGATCTTGTCCAACTTCAATATCAGTCAAATCAACCTTATCAAACTTCGCTGAATAATCACGAAGGGCCTCGTCTCCACGTTCTTTAACGTCTTCGATAATGGCTTGAACCGTGCTTTCAACGTCTCTATTTTCTTTTGAAAGTTCCAATTGCTCCTGATAAAGAAGCTCAGCAATTTCTTCATTTGTTCCAGTTAATCGTTTCATTCGAACGGTACCTCCTCGTTTCCTACAAGTGATTCAATCTTACGAATGAATGGTAGAACTTCCTTATTATTTTTCAAAGAAGCCTTATTAACAATCATTCGTGCTGAAATACGGCAAATATCTTCATAAACCTTTAAACCATTGGCAACAAGGGTATTCCCTGTTTCCACAATATCGACAATAGCATCTGCTAGACCAATAACAGGGGCAATCTCAACGCTCCCTTGAATCGAAATAATCTCGACATCCTCACCCTTTTGATTAAAATAATCAGTTGCAATGGTTGGATACTTGGTAGCAATACGTTTACGTTTATGGTCATTAGGATTATAGTCTGCTGTCGATGCTACAGAGAATTTACAAAGACCAAAATTAAGGTCTAACATTTCCAAATAGCCTGTCGGATGTTCAACCAGAACATCCTTCCCAATAATCCCAATATCTGCGACACCATGTCTAACATAGGTTGTCACATCTGGAGCTTTGACCAAGAGAAAACGGAAACGCTTGTCAGGACTCTCGAAAATCAAATTACGTCCCTTATCAGCCATGAAAGACATATCAAAGCCAGCTTTTTCCAGTAATGTAACCGCATCTTTCTCAATACGTCCCTTGGTCAAGGCAATTGTGATTTGATTGCTAGTCATCCAAGTCACCTCCAAATTCCACATCGTCATGTACTGCTTGATAAACTGAGTCGATATCAATGGCCCAGCCAACCGCTGTTAACTCGGTAGCACCAAAGCGTTCAAATAGTTTATCGTAGCGGCCACCTGATACAAAAGCATCCGGTACCTTGTCACCGAAGACCTTAAACATTATGCCCGTGTAGTAAGGTACTGCTGGCAATTGAGCCAAATCAAGCGTCGTCTCTGGGAGACTATCAGCTAGGCGATTGGTTAAGACTTCCAAACTATCCAAAGCCGTCAAAAAGGCTTCACTGTCTGTTAACTGTCTAGCTTTGGTCAAGACAGCAGTTGTCTCACCAAAGAGGAATGGCAACTGCTCTAAGACCTTGTCATATTGACTTGGATTTTCTTTGGTGAATTCCTTGAGACCTGTGATTGATTTATCACGGATATAGGCAGCCAACTCTGCTTCTTTTACTGCTGGAAGGTCTAATTCTTCAAAAATGAGTTGCAAGAGGCGGGCATGTGAAAATTCAAATTTGTAATTTTTGACACCTGCCACATCCAAGGCCTCCTTAGCAGATATCACTGCTTCTTCCAATGCCTGATGAACTGGAAAACCAATGATTTCCACGCCAGCCTGCGTATGCTCATTGGACAAGCCACGCATCTCTTCGTTGTAGTTAAAGACCTTTCCAGAGTAGGAAAATTTAATCGGTGTATGAACTTGTGTGGAGGCAATCACGCGCCCGATTTGACTGGTAATATCAGGACGTAGGCTAACAAGATCTCCATTTTTATCAAAGAAATTATAGTTACCATTGTCTACAACATCGCTAAAGACTTCAAAATGCTCTAAGGTTGGTGTCTCAATTCGAAGGAACCCCTTTGTCATCAACAAGTCACAGATACGGTGTTCAATCTGATACATGGTACGGGCACGTTTGAAAAGTTTATCGTGCATTCCTAAGGCTAATGTCGTTTTTTTCATGCTTGTAACTCCTGCATTGTCATTAATACGCGCTCCATCTCATCCTGCGTCCCAATAGAAATGCGTAGTCTGTCTGAAATACGCTCCACTTTTGGAAAATAACGGACATAAATTTTCTTACTTTGGAGAAAGTCAAACAATTGTCCTGCAGTCACTCCGTTAGGTTTGACCAAAACAAAATTAGTTTTTGAAGGTAGGACATCAAAGCCAATCGCCTGCAATTCTTGGCTAAACCAGTCACGTGTTGCCATAATCTTAGCGCAAGTGTCCTCATAATAGTCCCAAGACTTAATCGCTGCAGTCCCCAAGGCTTCCGCAATGCTATCCACATTATAGGGATTGACTGAATTCTTGACAGCATTGATCACAGCCATTAGTTTAGGACTTCCTATGCCGTAACCGACACGCAAGCCAGCAAGGGAGGCATCCTTAGAAAAGGTCCTAGTGATAAACACATTGTCATACTTTTCTAGGAGCGGTAAGGCCGTCTCCCCACCAAAGTTAATATAGGCTTCGTCAATAATCACAACTACCGACTGGTTGGCCTTTACAATCTCCTCGATTTGATCTAAAGGTTTATAAATACCTGTTGGAGCGTTCGGATTAGTAAGGACAATCCCACCATTTTTGACCAGATAATCTTGAGTATCAATCTCAAATGAAGAAGTCAAAGGCACCTCTCTAAAAGGGATGCGGTACAAATCTGCCCATACCTTGTAAAAACCATAAGTCAAATCAGGAAATATGATTTCTTCCTCACTGTTAAAGAAAGCTAGAAAAGCCATTGATAAGATGTCGTCTGACCCATTTCCAATAATCAATTGATTGGCAGGCACACCCAACTGTTCAGACAAAGCTCGACGCAAAGCCGCTTGATCCAAAGTCGAATACTTACGTAACTGATGGACATCAAAGGATGCTAGAGCTTGATGGACTGCTGGACTTGGTCCATAGGCATTTTCATTAGTATTCAACTTAATGATATTCTTCTCAGCGGGCTGACTACCCGCCACATAGGGTTCAATCTTTCGTAATCCTTTGATTTCCATAGTTTATCCTTTCTGTTCGACTCTAACCAAGTGTACTTTTCGCTACACGCTCTAAAAAAGTGTAACAAAAAACGTCCTCGCAAAAATAACTTTTGCAAGGACGTTGGCACGTGGTTCCACCTTAATTCGAACAGGGGTCGCCCCCTCTTCCTCATGAAGTCACAAAGACTCACTTGTAACTCCTAGTCGCTAACGGAACCACCCGTCGTACACTACTGTCATCCAGAGTTCGCATACGCTCTCAAGAATGTGTCGTCTTTGATCTCATGCGTTCTCAGCTTCCCGCACTCTCTGTGAAACGATCTGACTTTTTCTCTCAACGATTTAGATTTTAGTTCATTTTACCTAAAAATTCAGAACAAAGCAAGTCTTTTTTGTATATTTTTATAAAAAAACGAAACATTATTGTATATTTAATAGCTAAAAACTGCAGTTCTTTAAACTTTCTCCATGCAGTTTCAGATGCTTCCATCACTAGGAAAAGTCTCCTTTTATCTATATTCCTGTCACAAAAATCAATCTCAGTTATTTGTTATGAAAATCTCTTTAGTCCATTTCCTGATTCAAAACAATTTTTCCACTTATAAGGTGTATATTTATCCTAAATAAATTTTCAAAGTAAGGTAAAAAGCCTGAGGCATTACTCCAAGCTTTCATTTTTAAGCCAGTTTTCTAGGTCTGATAAATCCTGTTAGAAGACTCAAACAAAGTAGTCCAGCTGCCACATACCAATAGGGCATATCTACACTGGTTGTACGTCCTGAGACTTCAACAATGCCTTTAACTAAACAGGCACTTGCTACAACCGCGATTGCTGAATTTAATAAGAGTTTCGAGGCACGATTTCTCACCCAAGACATTCCCATTCCTGTTAGCAGATAAATCATAGCTCCAGCCAATGGTGCAAAGAACATCATGCGCATAAACATGGATGATTCACCATAAGAAAAGCGTTCATAGACAAAGGTAAAGACCAGGCTAAAAATAGTTAAACCAATATAGGTGAAAAAGTGCTTGCTAGCTGATTTTTTAGTAACCGATGTAAACAATATCACTCACCGCCCTTTCTGAGATTTTGTTTCCGTTTGTGGTTGGCTTATTTATAACTTGACTATTGAAATACATGGTTGATGAGCCACCACCATCAAGGTTGTAAGCTGTCGTCACGCCATAAGATTTCATCAATTCTGCCATTTCATAAAGAGTCAATCCTGACGACTCGCTCGTTCGACCATCTGAGACAATGACAATGTAGTGTACGCTGCCATCACTTTCTTCAATGACTCCGATAGCTGTACGTGGATTGTCAGCCATGGCTTGACCAACCTCTTCATTTTCTGAGACAGCTACCTTACCATTTTCAACCAAGGTTGGACCAAAGGCAAAGGTATTCACCACACCTGAATCGACCAGTTTTTGAGCTGTAGTGTCGCTCTCCTTAAAAGTCTTGAAGCTACCGTCTGAGTACACTGCTATATCCTCATAGTCACTATTTCGATCAGTATCACGATAGACTTGACCATTTTTAATGACATAGCCTGACTGGTTAGCCCCATAATAGTCACCATTGATGGCAAAGATAGCTTTATTTTGCTGGGCAATACTTGAAGTGGTGTCAGTAATATTGGTACCATAGGTGTTTTGTGCCAAAGCCGTTTTAAGGTAGTCCGCACTTGAAAGCTTGATATCGGCAACATAGTAAGTGGTATCACTAGTTTTACCCGTAGTGATTTTGATATCCATATTGTCATCTTTATAAGTCGTATCCGTCTTAGTGACCTTCCCAGTGCTGGTAGATGCTGTCGATGAAGCTGTGCTTGAGCTAGTCGTATTAGTCGAAACCGTTGAGACTGCCGAAGGAATGACAAAGACCTTTAAAAGGGAATAAACATTCGCCCCCATCAGAAAGAGGGTGAAGAGTAAGGCATAGGCATGCCTTTTTAAGAATTTCATAGAAGACCTCCAATTTTAAAAGATAAGATAGAAACCATAAGTTCCTTTTGCTTGAAATTAGCATAACAAGCAAAGCTTAAAATCTTCTATAAATCCCATAACAACGCCTTTTCTTTAAGTTTTCCTTAAGAAAAGACAGCCTCAACTGAAGCTGTCTGCGTTAGATAATCATATCTTCTGTAATGTCAAATTCTCTCAAGAGCTCCTGAATCTTATCAAAGTTCAGACGGAAATGCTCCAATTTATGCCCATCAGAGCCAATAGAATACTTACGACATCCCAAATCCTTAACAAGGCCCAAGGCATAACGATAAAGATCTTCATGATGATAAAGGTACATGCTCTTTGCATTTAACTCAAAAGCCAAATCATTAGCCATCATTTTCTGGAAAATACGTTTAAGCTGATTCTCATAGGCTTTTAGCTCATCAACAGTCACATCAAAAAGGCGGAAACCATAGTCAAAGTGGGCCAGAACATCTGCGTCCACACGACCAATAGCATACTCCAACTTGTCCAGATATTCTTGAATAATGCTAGCTTTGTCCATATCAGCCACCTCATCATCAAGATAATCATTAACCCCATTATGGTGAACAGAAAGCAGTTTGAGATCATAGTCCTTACCATCCAAAAAGTCTAAAATATCGCTTTCTCTAGGCTGGTAATAGCCAATCTCGATGCCTCGTTTAATACGATTGCCATACTTGAGGTTGAGTTTTTCAATCTCATGACTATAAGCCTCGTACTCTGGCACATCGTCCTGTTTCGTATAGGGATTAGAGAGATCATAATGCTCAGTCGTTACAATCTCGCCATCAAAATGGGTCAAATAATCAGTAAAATTCGCATCCGAATCATAGGAATGATGGGTATGCAAATGGTTATCACGAATAGTCATCATTACTCCTTATTTTTTAAATAGCTTCTCACCTGTTTATGGGCTAGCCAGGTCAACCCCACCATGATTCCCTCATAAATTATAAAGAAAATCACAAAACATTGAAGGAAATACTCTTCTGGCAAAACATTAATAATTGGGTCCAACATTGGATTAAAGAGCCAACTACTGTCTCCTGGAAAGAGAGCCTCATGAAAGAGAATGAAGAACTGATCAAATCCTAGGAAAAGTCCCACTACTCCAATAAAGATTGGTAAAACAGCTAGACTCAGATAAAGTCTACGATAGAGACCAAAGGTCGCCTTCTTCACATTTCGCCAAAGAAAGCTCACAGCTGGATAAGCCAGTAGGATAACAAGCCCCTGAACTAGATGAAAGAGCCACTTGACATCATGAAAATGCTTAAGGCCACTCCCTGACGATGGAAAATCAGGCATGGCCAGACGCCCCACCCAAGGAAAGGTCAGGTACTGCATGAGGACATTGAAGTTATGCCAAAGCTCTTTCTTGCCAATAATGACATAGTTCAAAAGATGCATCCAGTCAATATCAAAATAATAGAAGCCCCATGCTAGGTAAATCGTAACCAGAATTGACAAGGCCAGGAGCCAAATGGGAGTTAACACTGCTTCAATCTTAGTTCGCATCAAAATCCCACTCCGCTAGACTAGCAAGGACATGGTCTGGTTTGACAGGTAGACCTGCAACCTCTTCCGCCTTGGTGAAACCAGTTGTCACAAGAAGTGTTGGAAAGTCATTTTTAATGCCAGCTGTAATATCAGTCAAATAATTATCGCCAACCACGATTGTCTGGTTACGTTCTGTCCCGAGGATATCTAAGGCTTTATTCATGATGACTGCTTCAGGTTTACCAATAACGATTGGTTTCACACGCGTCGCTGCCTCGATGAGGGCCAAGAGGGATCCAGCACCTGGAAGTAGACCTCGTTCTGTTGGGATATTCAAATCTGGGTTTGTCCCAATAAACATAGCCCCTTTATGGATAGCAAGGGTTGCTTTAACCAGCATTTCATAAGTGACGTCACGGTCCAATCCCACTACCACATAAGCAGGATTTTCCTCATCTACCGTATAGCCCGCATCCGCAATAGCAGATTTAAGCCCAGTCTCACCAATAACATAAACAGTCTTACCACGATTCATATCATTCATGTAATCAACTGTCGCCAAGGTTGCTGTATAAATAGTTTCAAGAGGCGTTTCCAACTCGCACTGATTACGCAAAAGCTCTTGGACCATCTCTGGTGTACGCATACTGTTGTTAGTCACAAAAAGATAGGGAATCTGACGTTTCTGCAACTCCTTAACAAAGGCCTCCCCTTCAGGAATACGATCCTTACCTTTGTAAATAGTTCCATCTAAATCAATCAAATAGCCTTTATATCTCATCTTACTCGTCTCCTATTTCTTTCCATTGAATAATGGCCTGGGCATGAATATTACCATCAACACAAATCTGGTGTTGACTGCTCAAATTTTCTTGGTCAAACTCATAGCCAGAATAAATTTCTGAGCCATGATGAATTTCCTTAACGTACTTGAGATCAATATGGGCTGGTGTATACTTGGTCAAAAAGTCCAAATCGAAAACATCCAACATCCACTCTAGGTACTTGCTATTATTAACGTGCCCATTCATGTCTAAGTCAAAATAGCGCACACGGTATAAGATCTCAATGGGATTTTCCAAAGTCTTATAGCGAGGGCCTCGAATCAACTTTTTAATCTTATCAGCTCCATAAGGTGCTACCACCTCATCTGGCACCTCCGTTACCTTACGCATTTCATAATCCATGAGGGCAAAAGTGGTCTTAAAGAGCATGATTTGCTGACCAGCTTCATCAGTGATGTAAAAATTACGATAACAAAAAATCTTATTATAGGAAATAGCTTCCGTTGTAATGATTACTTTTTCATTGTAGCGAGGCAGGCGGTCAATCTCAATAGCATAGTCTGTCACAATCCAAACAAGACCGTAATTATCAAAAACGTCCTTATCCGTATTACCCAGAGACTCTGACTGCATGCCAGAGACTTGCAGTGAAAAAGCCAATAAGTGTGGTAATTTCACATGATGCGTGATGTCCGTCTCATAAAACGGAATCTGATAAGGAATACTAAATTTTAATCCCATCTAATCCTCCAAGATAAATTGCTCAGCGACACTATCCCCCAGAAAGAGTCCACGTTTCGTCATCCGAACGACCTCTGGATCCTTGACCAAAAGACCATCTGCCTGTAGTTTTTCCACAATGTCTCCATAAGTATCCGCAAATGACAAACCAAACTTCTCTTCAAACCGTTTGATAGACACACCTGACTTTTTACGTAAACCAAGGAAGAACTCCTCCTCCATCATCTCCGACTTAGTCAGATGTTCTTCATTGAGTCTAGCATGGCCATCCTCAGCTATGGCCTTTAGGTAATGTTGGATGGGCCCTCGGTTACGGTAACGAACACCATTAACATAACCAGAAGCTCCAGCACCAATTCCATAGTATTCATCATTATTCCAATACATGAGATTATGTCGACTCTCCATACCGGGTTTGGTAAAGTTAGAAATCTCGTAGTGCTCAAAACCATTTTTTTCCAACTCTTGGATAATATAGTCAAACATCTCTGCTTCCAAGTCCTCAGTCGGTAGATTGAGCTTACCCCGACGCATCTTATTCATAAAGACCGTGTGATGTTCTAAAATCAAACTATAGAGACTTAGATGGGGAATATCCAGCTCCAGTGCCTTTCTCACATTTTCCTTGACCTGATCCATGGTTTGACCAGGCAGAGCATAAATGAGGTCAATGGAAATATTATGAAAACCAGCAGCCTTCAAGCTATCAATACTTTCATAAATCTGTGCTTGATTGTGACTGCGACCAATTTGACGTAAGTGCTTGTCATCAAAAGTTTGAACCCCTAAAGACACCCGGTTAACAGCAGATTTTTTGAGTACTTCAATCTTATCAACCGTCAAATCACCAGGGTTGGCCTCAATGGTAAACTCCTCCAACTTAGACAAATCCAAGTTCTTCTGAAGATGACTTAAAAGGTAGTCCAATTGCTCGGCAGAAATAGCCGTTGGTGTCCCCCCACCAATATAAAGGGTACGAAGTTCCTTGATATCTAAAAGCTCCCACTCACGAATCAAAGCCCGTAGGTAGTCATCAACGGGCTGATTTTTAATAAAGACCTTGGAAAAGTCACAATAATAACAAATTTGTGTGCAAAATGGAATGTGCACATAAGCTGACGTTGGTTTTGTTTGCATGTAACTATTCTACCATTTTTTAAGCAGAAATGAGACCTTAGAAAAGAAGAGTTTAAAGCCCAAAAAGAAACTATCTCTCCAGATAGCTTCTCTACTTTATTTTGTTAATGAAAATGGGAAAGCATTATAGTTGCTATAATCAAAAGTTGGTCCCAAATCAGAGATAAATTGAACTGGTGTGTAGCTTCCATTTTCAAGAATAAAACCAGGCTTAGCTTGGAAACCAGCTCCCCCTAGTCCAGTAATGCCAGGAAGCAAGGTTGAAAAATCGCCACCTTCCCAAACGTAGAGATTAGCTGAAATCTGAACAGCTTTTGCAGTTGTTGAGCTTTGACGATAGGGTTCGTAATCGACATTGAAATTTGCCTTTGAAGTGATATTGCCATCAGCATCAACTGTAAAACTAATGTCTGTCGCTTGAGGACTGGTACCAGTCCAAGTTCCAACCAAAGCTGCGGGAACAGGAGAGTCACTTTGGGTATCAGACCTTGCTTGATCGGACTTGTTTGACTCAGGAGCAGCACTACTACTTGTTCCTGCTTGAGCATCGGTTCCTACTGAAGCTTGATTTTTTGCTGAGCTAGATTCAGAATCACTTGCTAGGTCTTGGCCTTGGGAATCCTTTGAAGCTTCTGTCTTGGCCTTTTTATCAGATTTCCTTTCAGCTGTTTTTGGCTTTGCTGATGACTTTACTACTTTAGACATTGAAGTTGTAGATGATGATGCAGTGTCTTTTTCTGACTTAGAGCTACATCCGACAAGAGCCCCAGAAACAGCTACAGATAATAAAACAAGTGAACAAACACGGATAACTTTACTTTTCATTTTCATAAACCTCTTTTCTATATTTCTATTATATCTATTCTGTTACAAATATCAAGTGTTGTTTGTAATTTTGTAACTTTTATGTAATTATTTGTGTTGCTGTCATAAGCTAATATGTCCTTGTAAGCAAAAAAACGATCACTCCCATAGGAATGATAGATTTTGGACTATTATTAAGTACTTCTTATCTTATCTGACAGAGATATCGTGATTAGCGCGCTTCTTCTCTTTCAATATAACCTGTATAAGAGAGAAGGTTGGAGCTATCCTCCAAGATAATAATGCGCTTACCACCATCTACAAGGACATAATAGTATGAACTTTTCTCATCGTGGTAGATGTCATTAACACTCTTAGCCTGATAACCATGTGACTTAAGAAACTTCTGTATTTTAGCAAACTCTTTTTGCACCTCACCATTATCTACGCTACCTGATTGATCCACCAGATATTCTTTTAAAGGTGTAAGAATTAAGATATCTATATCATCAGAATCTGTAGTCATAACACTATTTTCAGAGATAGTCACTTCTCCTTCTGATTCATCTTCATCATCAAATGTCTTCCATTTTCCAGCAATAACTTTTGGAACCTCTGCCTTATGAAAAAGACATGTCTTTTTTAAATCTTTTGTACTTCTTGATCCGTAGTAGAGTTCTGATAAGAATAAATCTAGAACTAAGTTTGTCCCATCCTTCTGAATCAGATTATAGTAGCCAAACCATTCCGTCTTTACCAGTATGATCTCTTTGGTCTGTAATTGATATTTCTTGTCAAAATCAGCAATCGTTTTTAGTTTTGAATCACTGACATCCTCTAAGCTTGTTTCAAATTTCTGTCTAACTTTCTGACCAATAGAGATTTCTTTGATTTCTTCTTCCCTATGGCCTGCCACAAGTTTTGACTTCTTCCCATTTAAATCATAAACCAAACCAGCATTATCATTAGTTACCCACAAACCACCCAAGTTTGTTCCTTTGGAAGAAAACAAAAAGACTCCAAGACTTGTTGCTAGGACAAGAAATAAAGCAATACCCAAACCAATAAAAGTCTTCTTTCCAAAGTTTTTCTTCTTAACAAAGATCATTTGCTGTGAATAAGTTGGGTTGACCATGTGACCAGTCATTTGATTTGGAAATGGCTTGGCTTCTTCAGTCACAGACTTACCATTGTTGGTAAAAGTAGCTTGTCTTCCTTCCATAACAAATTCACCATTTAAAAGAGCCTGCTGACACTCCTGGATGGTGGGCTTACGATTATTAATCGCTTCAAAATATTCAATCCATTCTTTTCTATTCATCATCTCTCCTAACAGTTCTTAACAGAAAAATCTATCACTAACTTTAAAGTGATAGACTTTCCAATTATTTAAGCACTTCTTGTGTCTTAGCGTAGTTAGCTTCAACAGCGTCTTTTTCGGCTTTCCACCAATCTTGGTGATCTGTGTACCACTTGATCGTTTCTTCCAAACCTGATTCGAAGTTTGTGAATTGTGGTTCCCAACCAAGTTCTTCACGCAATTTTGTTGAATCAATCGCGTAACGCAAATCGTGACCAGCACGGTCTGTAACACGGTCGTATGCGTCTTTTGGTTGACCCATTTTTTCAAGGATGAGCTCAAGAACTTCCTTGTTGTTCTTTTCACCATCAGCACCAATCAAGTAAGTCTCACCGATACGGCCCTTAGTAAGGATGGCCCAAACACCAGTTGAGTGGTCATTAGTGTGAATCCAGTCACGGACGTTTTTACCTTCACCATAAAGTTTTGGTTTAATACCTGACAAGATATTGGTAATTTGACGTGGAATGAATTTTTCAATGTGTTGGTATGGTCCATAGTTGTTTGAGCAGTTTGAGATCGTTGCTTTAACACCAAATGAACGAACCCATGCCTTAACGATAAGGTCTGAAGCAGCCTTGGTTGATGAATAAGGTGATGATGGGTTGTATTTGGTTTCTGCTGTGAATTTTTCACCAGGACCTTCACCATGTCCAGGGAGATCTTCACGCAATGGAAGGTCACCATACACTTCATCTGTTGACACGTGGTGGAAACGGATATCGTACTTGCGAGCCGCTTCCAAAAGTGTGTATGTACCAATGAAGTTGGTGTGGATAAATGGTGATGGGTCGTTCAAAGAATTGTCATTGTGGCTTTCAGCTGCATAGTGAACGATTGCATCAGCCTTAGCAGCCAATTTATCAACCAATTCAGCGTCAGCAATATCACCAACAACCAATTCAACACGATCCCCAAGGATTTCTTCAATGTTAGCACGGTTACCAGCGTAAGTGAGTTTGTCAAGGACAGTCACATGCACGTCTGGATGGTTGTTGTAGACATAGTGTACGAAGTTTGAACCGATGAAACCTGCGCCACCAGTTACGATGATATTTTTATATTCAGTCATTTTTTCTCCAAATTTCTTAGTTCCTTGACCGTTCCTTTAGCTAGTGAGGGACGCCAGCAACCCTTCGGTTTCATGGCTAAATCCGGAGCCTAAGTCTCCGGATTTCCCTACAAAATTCCCTAAGGGAATCTTGTTCCCACTAGGGCAGGAACGATCCTATCAGGCTCCTTGCAGTCGCAAAATGCTGTGCAAGGTTTATTTTTACAAATCCTCTGGTTTGAGGGGTTTGACGTCTTTGAGCAATGGGTGATTTTTATCTGCTTCTGAGACTTCTGCTTCTTCCAAGTTTTCCCACTTGATATCAAGGCTTGGGTCTGCGTAATTGACAAAGGCGTATTTTGGTTTGAGTTCAAGTGCCCAGTAGTCGTTCACAAGATAGCTGTATGCGACCTTATCAGACAAAACTTGGAAACCATTGGCAACACCACGAGGAACAAAGATTCCTTTTGAGGCATCAATCACTGTTTGGTAAGTATTCCCAAACGTTTCGCCTTCACGAAGGTCAACCCATGTTCCAAGAACCTTTCCTTCATCTGCTACTGAGATGTATTTATCCCAAGGCTCAGCGTGCAAACCACGTAAAACATTTTTACGTGAGAAAGAAACGTTATTTTGCAATTTTCCTTCTGCAAAGAATGATTCTGGAAAACCAAGCGGCAACATTTTTTCCTTTTGGAAGTTTTCCTTGAACCATCCACGGTTATCTCCATGTACTGGAATATCAAATTCAAGTAAGCCTGGGATAGCATCAATCTTACGTGCAGCTAATTCTTTACCAAAAAATTGTTCAGTCATTATGCTTCTCCAATCAAACGGAGCAAATATTGCCCGTATTCATTCTTCTTAAGTGGTTGTGCCAATTCGAGGACCTGCTCTTTAGTAATGTAGCCCATGCGATAGGCAATTTCCTCAAGGTTAGCCACTTGAACATTTTGCAAACGTTGAACTGTTTCAATGTACTGAGCAGCTTGCAAGAGACTTTCGTGAGTACCTGTATCCAACCAAGCAAAGCCACGTCCCATAAGTTCAACAGAGAGGTCACCACGTTCTAAGTAAGCCTTGTTAACATCCGTGATTTCAAGTTCGCCACGAGGACTTGGCTTGATATTTTTGGCAATTTCCACGACATCATTGTCATAGAAATAAAGACCAGTTACAGCAAAGTTTGATTTTGGATGCTCAGGTTTTTCCTCGATTGAGATGGCATTCATATTGTCGTCAAATTCAACCACACCAAAACGTTCTGGATCCTTAACTTGGTAGCCAAAGACTGTAGCTCCTTTTTCCTTAGCTTCGGCACGTTGAAGCATGGCAGAAAGACCATTGCCATGGAAAATATTGTCCCCAAGAACAAGGGCAACACTATCATCACCAATGAATTCTTCACCAATGATAAAGGCTTGAGCCAATCCATCTGGACTTGGTTGTACTGCGTAAGAAAGGGAAATACCAAACTCTGAACCATCACCAAGGAGCTCTTCAAAACGTGGAAGGTCCTGTGGGGTTGAGATGATGAGGATTTCCTTAATACCAGCCAACATAAGCGTTGATAGTGGGTAATAAATCATTGGTTTATCGTAAATCGGCATCAGTTGTTTTGATGCAGCACGAGTCAATGGATACAAACGCGTCCCTGAACCGCCTGCAAGAATAATACCTTTCATAAGAAGGCTCCTTTTTTCTCTAATATATTACCTATATTTTAGCATTTTTCAGCCCTCTTGTCACGGTAAACCCTATGTTCTTAAGCTTTCATTAAGAAAAACAGAAGTGTACATTTTCTTAATCCAATGGAAAAAGGACTTCAATTGAAATCCTTTTCTTGCAATATTACTCTTGGTAAGAGTGACTTTCATTCTCTTAGTGTCTTTGTGCACTCATCCAGTCAAAAATACTGTTATAAGTTTGTCCATTGACACTGGCACGAGAACCACCACCATTGGTTGGGTCAGTGGCTACCATACCACTATAACCATCCCAATTTTTCGTATTTTCAGAATGCTGAACGCCAATCACCTGGTCATGGAAGAAATAAATCCAAGCCCAATGCCCATCATACTCTGTCCCAGGAAGATCAGTTCCAGTAGCTGTTTCAAAGTAAGAGAACCACTTGTTAGTAGCTCCAGAGGTAATCAAGCTCTTATATAAAGGCAAGACACTATTTTCTGGTTGTACTGTTGCGTCTGCCTTTGTGTGAATCAACCACATAGGTTGGCTCTTCAGTTTATCAATTCCAGATTGGTCAACAGTTAAGGGTGCAGCAATTGGAATGAGAGCTGCAAAATAATCTGGATAGGTTGCTCCCATGGTCAAGACCATACCACCACCATTTGAAACTCCCGCAAGATAGATTCGTCCCTTATCTACCTCTGGGTGATTAGCTAGGTAGGTATCAATGGTCTCTTTGAGTTGTGCTGCATTATCCGACCCCCAAGGTGTCTGCGTTTGAACAGCAAGCACATTGACCCCACGCGCCTGATCACCAGTTGTTAAGAAATGGCCTTGAATATCAGACTGGGTAAGCGCATAAACGTCATTTGAAAGAAGGGGAATATTCATATCGGTCCCTCTTTCACCAATGCCGTGTAGCCAGACTATCAAAGGTTTGGTGCTATTTCCCGTACCGGTCTGGGCACTATAAGCCGCATACTGCATGTTACCTACCTGCCCTCGCTCATCGAAAACCTCCGTTGTTGGCATCAAACGATTATTGATGGCATCTTGCTTAGAAGACACCATTTGCGACTGACTACTGCCTTCTGCCACTACTGACAAATCTTTCATCGATACCATATAACTTTCCAACCATTGGTTAGTCCAAGTAGAAAGGTTAAAATACATAGGTTCAGCATTTCCACCCATGTTGTAGCGATTATAAGAAGGTAGGCTCAATTCAAGCGTCACGTACTTGCTGTTATCATAATAGACCACATGCCCCTGATTGTCGGACACATAAGAATTCGTCACCTGACGACTAACTCCTGCTGTTGTAACCTGGGTTGAGCTGTGGACAACCTCTGGTGTGACCTTCTGATTAAATTCAAAAATGACTTTGGTTACAGCAGGACCAAACTCATAACTCTCTAGGACAATTCTTGTCTTTGTCACAGCCAAGTCTTCTGCTGCCCCTGCTTTGACAGACAAGCCTAAACTTATGGCTAACAAGGAAACAAAGACTATCACATATACTTTAACTTTTTGGAACATAGTCCCTCCCCATTTTTTATTAGTATTCACCTACAATCGATGAACAGTTACTATTTTATCATTTTCTAATCAAATAAGAAATGGATGTAAATAACTCTAATAAAAAAGGCTCTATAATTTCTGTAGTGGGTAAAACCACTGTAGAGATTATAGAGCTTTTTAAGTATACACAAAAAGTCCCATAAGAACTATAATGAAAAGCAACCAAACCATCATTAGGAAGAACTTATGAGACTTATTAAGAATACCACAGAATTAATCGGAATTAAAGACCAAAATATCATTATTTCACTTGTTTTTGAAACTGACACTCATATCGAGATTCAAGCAAAACTTGATTACCCTGCACCATCATGTCCTTACTGCCAAGGAAAGATGATCAAATATGACTTTCAAAAAAACTCTAAAATCCCTCTTCTCGAGCAAGCTGGAACTCCAACTCTACTACGTCTGAAAAAACGTCGTTTCCAGTGTAAAAGTTGTAGGAGAGTAACGGTGGCTGAGACATCTATCGTTGAGAAAAACTGCCAAATCTCTAATCTGGTCCGACAAAAGGTTACACAACTCCTAACTGAGAAGGTGTCACTAACTGATATTGCCAGAAGACTTCGTGTGTCGACGTCCACTGTCTATCGTAAGCTTGCCCAGTTCACTTTCAAGAAACATTATGACAAACTTCCAGCTGTTATGTCCTGGGATGAGTTTGGGTTCAAGAAAGGGGAATTGGCTTTTGTGGCGCAGAATTATGAGACAAACGAACTCATAACCATCCTTGATAATCGCCGCCAAACCACTATACGAAACTACTTTTTAAAGTATCCATTAAAAGCTCGCCAACAGGTGCAGTTTATCACAATGGATATGTCTGGAGCCTATATCCCACTAGCCCGCAGCCTCTTTCCAAACGCCAAAATCGTTCTTGATTGTTTCCACATTATCCAGCACCTTGGTAGAGCATTTTTAAAGACTAGAATTGCAACCATGAACCAGTTCGATAAGAAGTCACTACCCTATCGAGCCTTGAAAAATCACTGGAAACTCTTTCAAAAGGACAGCCGTAAGTTATCTCTCAATTCTTTCTATTCAAAGACTTTCCGCCAAACTTTAGCACCACATGAAGTTGTTGAGAAGACACTAGGCTTTTCAAAAGAGCTTACTGACTACTATACACTTTATCAGCTTTTGCTTTTTCACTTTCAGGAGAAGAGAGTAGATGAGTTCTTTGAGCTGATAGAGGAAAATAGAAGCAAGGTCAATCACTATTTTCAAACGGTCTTTAGGACTTTTCTTAGTCACAAGCAATACATCCAAAATGCACTAGAAACAGACTATTCAAACGCAAAACTGGAAGCTACTAACAAGTTGATTAAAGACATCAAACGGTTGGGCTTCGGTTTTAGAAACTTCATCAACTTTAAGAAACGTGTCTTCATCACACTGAACATACATAAAAAGAGGACCTATCCGGTCCTCTCTAGATGTTAGCTTTTCGTCACCCACTATAGTTGACAAACCGTCTGCACAAGGTCCTACAAGTCACCTTTCCTGAATTGGAAACTCTATTATCCACACCTACTGGAGAGCAATATTGGAACCTAGTGATGGCTTTTCCATGCAAAGAGTTTGTATTAAGCCTATCTCAAAGTAACTTGTGTGAGATTGTCCGTCAATCCACCTCCAAACGCATCTCTGAAAAGCGTATTGCTTACCTGACTGATAAACTTATAAAACTCGCTAAACAATCTTTTTGTGCGGTCAAGAATACCTCTCCAATGCTTGAAGAGGTTCGTTACTATGCTCAAGAATTGCTTCGTCTTTCTGAACGCAGACAAGTTGTCTTAAACGACATGGTAGCTCTAGCTCAGCCTTTACCAGAGTATGACATCTTACGGTCAA
>NZ_BAABOB010000007.1:0-181219 GCF_054785155.1 Streptococcus parasalivarius | reverse complement strand
CTTTTATGAGAAACGAAAAAGACAATCGACAATAGCTTCAACTAAGCCACATACGATTGCCTCTATACATCGTCTCATTCGAACAATGTATTACCTCATTACGCATAACAAACTTTACGATTACTCTTTAACCCAAAATCGATAAGGCTGTCTATGCCGTATTATTGTAACACCTTGTTTCAAAAAATACCAGATGAGGTGTTTTTTTAGCATGCCCATTTATGGATAAAAAAGGGTTAAAAATAAGACAGTAACCTCAGAATAGCTACTGTCTTATCTCTTTTTTTACTTAAAGCCTTGATAGACTTGACAAATGGTAGAAAAGTGCCACGTTTTTGAAAAGGATTATTTTTTAGGCAAATGAATCTTTCCTGTGACCAAACCATAGCCAAGAAGAGCTAGACTTGCAATTGCTGCAAAGATAGTCGCCAAGATTGAAAGAATGTTGCTCTTTGAACCTTCTGAATCACTTGGTGTCTTAGGAGTCGTAGCAAGTTTGGCAGCAACTTTAGTATTGTTGTCTTTACTTGACTCATCAGACTTAGTTACTTCATCAGCTTTAGCGACTCCGTGAGACTGAACTTCCTCTTCAGACTTAGCTGGTTTTGGAGCTTCTGTTTCAGTGATAGACTCTTCTTTAACAGGAGTCGTTGAAACAGTTGGTCCAGTTGCTACAATAGCCTCTGGTACTGGTGACGCAATCTCTGTAGCTTGAGCTACTGGACGACGGTCACCCACAGAACCCTCTGTTGAAGGTTTCGCAGGAACCTCTACATGATAATCATCTGATGAATTATTATCATTAGATGGGCGATCTGTGAAATAAGGGAACGGATTACGAACTGGAGAATCTGGATTCGTCGGCGTTGCTGGTTTATCTTCTTTATTAGTTGATGGTTGATTATTGTCTGCTGGTTTAGAAGGTGTATCTGGTTTGTTAGACTTATCATCAACAGAATGATTACCTTCTGTTGGACTTACTGGTGTTTCTGGCTTATCTGCCTTCTTGTCTTTACCATCTTTAACAGTTACAGTCAAGACACCGTGAGCTTCAGAAACGCCTGTTGAACCATCAACTGTAGGATAAGTATGTGGTTTAAGACCATAACCCGATACCGCATAATAATCTACATTAAAGTCCTCGTTTGGCAATTTAGCACTGTTTTGATCGCCTACGTGTACCAAGCTTTCACTAGATTTATCCCAAATCCAGTCACCTTGATTCGTCATCTTAGGAAGAACTTCTGTAGTATCATCTGCATTCATCTTGATAAGGAAGCTTGGAGCCCATGTTGATTTATTCTCAGCACCGGCAATTCCACCACGGTTAGTCATGTAAGAAGTTACCAAAAGAGTATCTGATGAGCCTTCAACAGGAACCGCATAGTAAGAATAGGTAGATGTACGCCAGTCAGCTGGTACAGAGGCTGTCAAGACCACACCTGAGCCATTAAGTGGACGGTATTCTCCACGGAGGCTGTCTGATACGAATCCAAGCATGACAACATCATCACCGACAGCTTCACGCGCTGCCACAGTACCTTCAGCATCCGTAGATTTATTGATACGTGAAGCAGTGAAGAGGTAATACTTGTTACCCATCTTAACAACACTTGGACGTTCTACTTCATCAGTAACCATGTGGCTAGTAACAAGTGGTGTGTAAAGTTCAGCTACAGATGGATTTTTCTCATTGTCATCAAGTTTCAAGATACCAATAGAACCATTTGCCCATGAAGCAAGGTTATAAAGGTGTTTATTATTGACAATATTGAGGAATGACTTAAGGTTAAAGGCGTCATCTCCTCCATAGTTTGACCAGTTGTAGATTTGTTTTTCGCCTTGGTAGTTTTCGTCACCTGTATTTGATTCGAAAATAAGGTAGCGGCTACCGTTATCTTCAATGATGTGTGGGTCACGAAGACAGTAGTTATCTGTACGGTCTGGATTTCCATCGTGGTTGTGGTCATCGTTGAAAGTACTCATGAATTTTGGATAACTTTGATAATGATAGTTATCCCCACCAAAGAGAATGTGGTCATTTTCAACTGACTTGATAACAACTTCATCGTTTTCAACAGCTAGGTTAAGTGTAGCACTAGCCAATTGTTGCCAGTTCAATTTACCGCCACTAGTATCATTCTTAGTGTAGTAAAGTTGGATACTACCGTCAGAGTTTACCGTCGCTGAACCTGACCATTGTTGGTCATCTTCAAGGGCATTATAACCAAAGATTGGACCCGCATTTTTCCAATGTGTAAAGTCATTATCTCCATATTTACTATAGAGCAAGTAAATGTGGTTTGAGTTTTTATTTGGTGCACCGGCCATTGAAATGACTAACTGGTAACCGTTCCAGTTACTTACTACACCTGACTCAGCATCTTGGACTGGCCAAGAATCCCAAACGTCGATTTCTTCTTTTTCCATTGTTTGGGCATCAACAGTGTTGAAAGCAGGCATATTGATGATTGTATCTGCTTTAAAGTAAGGAACTGCCAATTTGCTGTCTTGCTTCAAGAAGCTAGCAACGATATCTTTCAAGTTACGGTAAGTCAAGCTAGTACCTGTACCCTTGATTGCATCATCACTAAAGTCAACTTTATTAAGTGCTTTAATTTCTTCCTCAGTCAAGGCAACGATTTGATCTGAGGTCATATTATCTTCAACAATAGACTTGATACGACCGTTAAGTTTGCTAAGGTTTGCATTAGCAGCGCTGTTTTCAGTAGGTTTAAGGGCTACTTCAGTGTGTGTATCAGCTGTTTCTGAGCTTGCTGTTGAAGTTGGTGCTTCTACTGCAGCCTCTGATGTATGAGCTGGAGCAGAAACCGCAGCAACTGTTGCTGAAGGTGTTGTTGCATCTGATGAAGATGTCACTACTGTGCTAGACGCCTTTTCTTCGACTACTGATGGAGTTGTGTTGCTTGGTTGTGTCTCTGTAACTGGTGTAGTTGCAACCTCTGAATGTGCAACTGAAGATTCAACTGCTTCTGAAGTTGCCACACTTGTTGCTGTTTCACTGGCTACCGTTAGAGATGCTGTGCTTGTTTCTGGTGTTGCTGTCGCAGTAGCTACCGCTGGTGCTGTTTCTGTAACTTGATCAGCTTTTACCTGAGTGGCACCCAAAAATGCCAAGGTACCAACGAGCGCTGATGTTGCCCCTACTGTGGCAACCTTACGGATGCTATAACGCATCTTTTTGCACTCTGCTTGCTTTGGTGCTACTGTATTTGACTGTGAATTAACTGTACTATCCATATTAAACTCTCCTTTTAGGTTTTCACATGTTTTATTCTATCATTTTTTAATCTAAATTCCAATCTTTTTTTAATGACAAATTTATATTTTTTGTAAAAAACTATTTTTTTGTTAAAATAATAACTACAAAATAAGTAATTTTATCAGGAAATATCACTATATGGAATCAAAATATTCACCTCTAATTTTAGCTCTCGTTTTTTTAATTTTATTTTTTGTTTTTATAATAAAAAATGAGAACGCTAACAATCCTTCCCAAAAAACAAATAAGGTTTCTGTGAGTCAAACCTTTCATCTAGCATCTCATAAAGGATGGTCTAACGACCTACAGACTATCGTGTGGAATCAAGAAAAAAATTACTATGATATCTATTTTCTACACTCTGTGGATGGTGCTACTGATCCTTTGGGACCCAACGGTCAAGATTGGACACATACAACGACTAAAGATTTTATCACCTATAGTAAACAAGAGACTGCTATACCTGCAAAGGGTGGTGATTCTAAAGAAGGATGGCATTCTGCTTGGACAGGTAGTGTTGTCACAGATAATCAAGCTATCTCTGGTATTCAAAACGAAGAACCTATCGCCTATTTTACTGGACTCATGGATGATGGAAGCCAAGCAATCTATGCTAGTGCGTCAAATGACAAGGGAGCTAGCTTTACTAATGCCTTAAAAGATGGTAAACCTTTATTGACAAAGGAACAATCCTATAACGGTAAAGACTTCCGCGATCCTTATGTCTTCCACTTCAAAGACAAATTACTCATGTATATCGCTGAAGGTGACGCCTTAGGTGTTTATCAATCTCAAGATGGTATCAACTGGACCAAAGCAGATAGCAAGGGAGACTCCAAAATCCTACCCGAAACATTTTTTAAGGGTCGTAACTGGCAGGACAACGCTCCTATCGAGTGTCCCGTTCTAAAAACAATGACAACAACTGATGGTCGGGACAAGCAAGTTCTCTTTTTTGGAGCTAAGGATACAGCCTCAGGTGAAACAACTGGAACCTACTATACTGTAGGGCATTTAGATGATAACGGCTTATTTATTGCAGACACAGAAACGAAACGCTTAGATCAAGGCTCAGACTATTATGGCGCTAACTTCACTGGAAGCGATCGAATTGAAGAAAGCAACCATAACCTTATCAGTCTTGGCTGGGTTGGTAATTGGAACTACTTCACGTCAGGCATTCACAGTGACCAAGAGGCCAAGAGTGATTTTCTAAAAACTATCGGATTTTACGCTACACCCAGAAAGCTACAACTGGATAAGGACGGTATTATTCAGTCCGCCCCCCTCTATAAAAATGAACAATTAACCCTCAAAAATCAAAACGGCAACATTTCGAGTCAAAGGCCACTCACCAGTGACAATAGAAAACCTTGGATTGATAAAAGTCACAATCAGAATGCTAATGGCCTTCTTGATCTTGCTGGAAAAAATAGTTCAGGGTATTACCAACTGCATTTTTCAAATATTAAGAAAGAAGGAGGCTATATCTACATTGATATCTGGCAAGGCTCTGATTACGTTAAAATCGCCTACCAAATAACAAGTGGTACCTATCAGGTCTCTGCCTATGCTGCTGAACTGAATAACAGCATGGATGGTAGTCAAACTGCCTCTTCTTACTATTACGATGGTCTCTTGGGTAACGGTCAAGGTTATAAAGCTGACAGTCACTATAAGGAAACTGATAATATCACTATAACGCTTATTACAGACAATCGTAGCTTGGAAATTTTCTTCCCCAATGGCCAAACCTACACTTTAGCCAGATTTAATACCTCTGGCAGGCAGGATGTCAAGGTCTTCTCCACTCAGGAAAATCTTCTACTCAACTTGAAAATCTACGATGTACACTCATAAGAATAAGAAAAGTGATGCAAATAGCATCACTTTTCTTATTTTCCAAAGACAGAAACGAGACGTTTAACCCCTTCTGCAACAACTGTAGTTGGCGTAGCTACGTTAAAGCGGAAATGCTTTTCTCCTTCGGAACCAAAAGTAATACCGTCATTTAGCACTACCTTGGCTTCTTCTTTAAGCAAACGTCCAAGTTCATTATGGTCTTGATCATAGGCTGAAAAATCAAGCCAAACCAAGTAAGTTCCCTCAGGTTTCATGACCTTGATATTAGTCTTTTCACTAAGTTCTTTGGTTAAAAGGTCAATATTAGTTTCAAAGACAGTTTTCAATTCCTCTAACCAAGGTTTCCCGTAGGTCAGAGCTGATTGGGTGGTAATCAAACCAATGGTTGGAATTTCATGTTGATTATTTGCCAATTGCTTTTGTTTAAAGGCTTTACGTAAGTCTTCATTTTCGATAATGGTAAAACTGTTTTTGGTACCAGCAATATTAAAGGTTTTAGTAGCCGAACTAAGCACCAAGGTAAAGTCCTTGTAAGCATCTGAAATAGTATTCATAGAGATGTGCTTATTCCCATATAGGGCTAAGTCTTGGTGGATTTCATCAGATACCAAGAGGACACCATATTTCTGACACAAATCTGCCACCTTAGTCAATTCCTCTTTGGTCCAGACACGCCCACCTGGGTTATGTGGGCTACAGAAAACATAAAGTTTAACCTCATTATCGACGATATCACGTTCCAATTGTTCAAAATCAATTTCGAAATGGCCATTAACCTTAACAAGACTATTTTCAATCAACCGACGATTATTCAAGCGGACAGAACGAGCAAAAGGTGGATAAACTGGTGTGTTGATGAGAACAGCATCACCTTCTTTGGTAAAGGCTTGAATAGCTGTTGAAATAGCTGGAACAACACCTTCAATGAGAACAATACTCTCTTTATCAACGACGTAACCGTGTTGATTTTTTTCCCAATTAATGATGGACTGATAAAGCTCTTCACTTGGATAAGGATAACCAAAAATATGTGTCTCAGCATAGTTGATAACTGCATCCCTAATCTCAGGAACAGGTAGGAAGTCCATATCAGCAACCCAAAGCTCAAGTAGTTCTGGATCACTTTCGGCTTCGTGCCATTTCATGGTATTTTGATCCAAACGATTTGGTTGTGTTGTAAAGTCATAACGTGTCATAGATAACTCCTTAAAGACTAAGGGCATTTTCCAAGTCAGCAATCAAATCTTGTGCTGCTTCAATACCAATTGAAAGACGAAGCAAGTCGTCTGTCAAACCATAGGAAGCACGCACATCACTTGGAATATCTGCGTGGGTTTGTGTCGTTGGGTAGGTAATCAAGCTCTCGACACCACCTAAGCTCTCCGCAAAAGTAAAGACCTTTAGGGAATTGATAATAGTTGGAATCTTGTCTTGATTAGCCACTTTAAAGGAAATCATACCACCCTTGCCTGGGTAAAGAACTTCCTTAACAGCTGCTGACTTTTCTAAGAAAGCAACAACTTCTTGAGCATTGGCTGTTGATGCCTCCATACGAAGTTTTAAGGTCTTAAGACCACGCATAAGCATATAGCTATCAAATGGTGACAAGGTAGGACCAGTCGTATTGAGGTTATAATAAAGTTTATCGTAGAATTCTTGGTTGCTAGTCACAACAACACCAGCCAAAACATCATTATGACCTGATAGGTATTTAGTAGCTGAATGTACAACGATATCAGCACCTTGAGTAATCGGTGTTTGATAGATTGGGCTATAGAAAGTATTATCAACAATAACCACTGCACCCTTATCATGAGCAATTTTTGCCACTTTTTCAATATCAAACTCAATCATAAGTGGGTTTGTCGGTGTTTCGATGTAGACAATATCGGTATCTTCTGTAATAGCCGCGATCATCTCATCTTCTGTATTTGTGTATTCAAAAAAGAAACGACCTTCTTTTTCCTTGTCATTAAACCAACGGAAAGATCCCCCGTAAAGATCACGCGCAGCTACAACCTTACTGCCTACTGGGAAAATTTCAAAGGCCAAAACAATGGCGCTCATCCCTGAACTTGTCGCAATAGCATAATCTGCTTTTTCAATAGCTGCAAGTGTTTTTTCCACTGTTGCGCGTGTTGGATTTTTAGTTCGTGTATAGTCAAAACCAGTAGAATGGCCAAATTCTGGATGTTGGTAAGTTGTTGAAAAATGAATTGGTGAAGCCAAGGCTCCTGTTGCTTCATCCGAATTGATTCCTGCGTGTGCCAAAATGGTTTCTAATTGATATTCTTGTGTCATAATGCGCCCTTTCTACATGGTAAAGTGGATATACTCCATATCTATGACCTCTATTTTATCACTATTTTCTGAAAATAATGGTAAGTTCATCATACGGATTCTTGATAGTTAGTTATAGTTTATTTCTATAACCTAAACATACAGATAGCTACTAGCTATAATTTAAAATAAGCCCAATTTTTGAGATTATCGAGAGTAGGTTTTCAAACGTCAAAAAACGCCTGAAACATCATCGTTTCAAGCGCTCAGAAATGATTTAAAAATCTTGCTTCAATTCGAGGTAAGCCAATGACTTACTTTTTATCAAATAGGCGATATCTGGTTTCTTCCAAAGCCATAATAACAAACGGACAAGCGAGTAAATAGAGCCAATCATCAAGTCCAACAGGCGCAGTGTTAAATAGCGCGTGGAAGAAAGGCACGTAAGACAGGATGATAAAGAGAACAATTTCTAAAACAATCCCTAAGCTAATAATCCGATTAGCAAATGCTTTAATTTGGAAAATAGATCCCCTACCCTTACGGCTATTCATAGCCATACCAATTTGGGTAAAGATAATAGCACCTAAGGTCATTGTGGTTGCCTCTCGGTAGAGAGGACCTGAGCTAGCCAAATGGTTTAAGTTACCTTGATTAACCCAATAATTAAGGAAGAAAGCCCCCATAGCTAAGGCTGCTTCAATCAGTCCATACCAGACAAAAGCTTTAATCAATAGTTGGCGATTGAGTAAGCGGTCTGATAAACGTCTTGGTGGCTTATCCATCACTCCTTCTTCAGGTGGTTCAACCCCCAATCCCAAAGCAGGTACCATATCTGTCCCCAAGTCAATAGCTAGGATTTGCATAACCGTTAAGGGAAGAGGTATGCGTCCCAAAGAGAACAAGAAGAAAGCAGAGGGTACAGCTTCAGGTGTATTGGAATTAAAAATATAAGTCAGGAATTTTTGAATATTTCTATAAACCGCACGACCTTCTTCAACAGCATGTACAATCGAAACAAAATGATCATCTGTTAAGATCATATCCGCAGATTCCTTGGCAACATCGGTTCCTGATACCCCCATAGCTACACCGATATCAGCTTTTTTAAGGGCAGGGGCATCATTAACACCATCACCAGTAACAGCGACAACCTCACCAAGCTCCTGAAGTGCATTGACCACACGGTATTTTTGTTCAGGAGCCACACGAGCAAAAACAATTTCCCCTTTAAGCGCTTCTTTGAGCTGGTCGTCATCCATGGTAGCTAGTTCAAGTCCCGAAACAACACGCGCGTCATCCCCTTGTACAATTCCGATTTTCTTGGCAATGCTAAGAGCTGTCAAACCATAGTCACCTGTCACCATGATAATACGAATACTGGCTCTATGGCATTTTTCAATAGCCTCTCGCACCCCCTGACGTGGAGGATCACTCATGGCAACTAAACCTAGAAAGACCATATTGTCCTCCAGGGTCTGCATGTCCCACCGGTCTTCTCCAATATGCTCGCTATCTAAAGGTCTATAGGCCACAGCTAAAACACGTAGACCATCACGGGCAAACTTATCATTAGCTGCAAGGATAACCTGACGCTCAGTAGCTGTCAATGATTTAATCAGCCCTTGATTATCAAAGTAATCTGAGCAAAGCTCCATCACTTCTTTTGGAGCACCTTTGGTGATAGATATATGATAACTACCATCTAATCCTGACTCAAGCTTATGCACTGTTGTCATCCGTTTACGATCAGAATCAAAGGGAATTTCCTTGATTCGAGGGGCCCAAGTATGATTGTCATTTAAATTAATTCCTGCTTTTTCAACAAGAACATTAAGACAAGCCTCCGTCGGATCACCTAAAATCGTATAATTGGGATTATCAGCACTAGGAGCTACAACTTGAGCATTACTAGCCAAATGTGAGAATCGGACCAAACGATTAAGGAGCTCATTTTCTTCAAGAGAAACAGGTTGTCCTTCCTGCTCAATCTGCCCTTCCGGTGCGTAACCTAGCCCAGTTACCCCATAACTGTCTGACAAGGTCCACAGGTGGTTAACCGTCATAGCATTTTGCGTCAAAGTCCCTGTTTTATCCGAACAAATAACAGAAGTTGCTCCTAGCGTCTCTACCGAGGACAACTTCTTAACCAAAGCATGATCCTTAGCCATACGCTGAACTGCCATGGCTAGAGAGAGAGTAACTGTGGGAAGAAGTCCCTCTGGAATAAAGGCCACAATCATCCCCAATGCAAAAATAAAGGCTTGAGACAAGGGCTGATGGACAAATAGAGTCGCTGCCACCATAAAGAAGAGACCTACAGATACTGCGATGACCGAAATCTGTTTGGTTAAATGGTCTAGTTCCTTTTGCAGTGGACTTTTTTCCTGAGCTAGGTTTTGCGTCAAGTCTGCAATTTGTCCGAACTCAGTTTTCATACCGATAGCAGATACTATAAAATGTCCAGAACCAGAAGAGACTGTCGTCCCTGCAAATACCATATTGTCATATTCTAACTCAGTCTTGTCGGGAGTCAAATCTGCTTGATCTGACTTATAAATAGGATTAGACTCACCAGTGAGGGCCGATTGATTAACCTGCAAATCTGTCACAGTGACCAAGCGTCCATCAGCAGAAATACGGTCCCCTTCTTCAATGAAAACCAAGTCACCTGGCACCAAGTCTTGAGCTAGAATCTTGTCCTCCTTACCATCACGAAGAACTCGCGCATAAGATGGAAGAAGCTTGTTAAGAGCTGCCGTAGCCTGACTTGCTCTATATTCTTGAATAAAGCTAAAGAGACCATTAATAATGTTGACCAACCAAATTGCAATCCCCAACTCTAAGCTATGAGAGAGCATAGCGATAAAGCCACCAGCCCACAATAAGAGAGCCATGAGACTAGTAAAATGTCTGAAAAAGGTCAGCCAAATAGGCTCCGTCTTACTTTCCTTCAATTGGTTAGGTCCATAAGTCGCCTGTCTCTCCTTAACCTCTTGTGAGCTCAAACCTTGACGGCTTGTCTGCAAGACTTGGTAAACTTGTTCAGGAGGATAGGTCCCTAATTTTATCTTTTCTTGTCTAGAATCAGTCATAGTCCTTTCCTCGATTCTAAATCATTAAAACGATTTCATTTTTTCACCACTATTATACTCCTTTTTCAGAAAAGGTTGAAAAGAAAAACCAAGCCACAAGACTTGGTTTTAGATTTTATTTAATATGTAATTTAGCACGTAGGCTAGCTGCTCGGGTGCCAAGCAATTGGTCAGCCATACGAGTTACAAGAGCAAGAACGCCATAGACACCAATTCCAAGGCCTCCTCCAATGATCAAGTAAATCACACTGCCCACACGGCTTGTTGGTGAAAGTACAAACTGGAACACCCCATAGAAGACTGCAACTGGAATAGCCATGAGCACTGTAAGGATACAGATGAGTAAGGCTTTTCTAAACACTGTCTTACGACTAAAGTGCGTAACAGTGTGGAGGCGATTATACATCAGAGCAATTGGAACACCTAAGCCGATGGCTGTTGAAATAACTGGTCCAAGAGCTCCTAGGAAAATAATCAATGGTAACTGTAAGATTCCCTTAACTAAAACCCCAATCGCAAAATAGTTGATAGCTTTACGGGTTTCAAAGATTGCCTGAAGCATAGGTGCTAAAACGCTATACAAGGCCAAGAAAATCACTTGAATCAGACTGGCTACAAAGAGCAAGTGGGCCTGGCTATCTGGTGCCCCGTAAAAAACTGTGTAGAGTGGTTTAGCCAGAATCACTGATCCTGCAATGGCAGGTACAATAAAGAGCAAAAGCAACTGTAGGTTATTGATAATCAGTTTAGCCGCTCCCCTAAGATCCTTCTTAACCATATTTTCTGTCAGGAGTGGAATCCCAACTCCAGCAATAGAAATAGCAACGGCAATCAAAATCATAGTAATCTTACTTGGGTTTGAAGACAAGTAAGCATAGAGAACCTGAAGCTGACTGTTACTATAGCTTGTAAACTTCTCCATAGTACGGATAAAGGTCCATTGGTCAATCAACTGGAAAAGTTGGACCGCTGACCCAGTGATAATGAAAGGAATGGCTTCCTTAAAGGTTTCAATAACAATTGCAGTTGGATTGATATCAGGATGAACGGCCTGCTTACCAAAAAGACTCTTGAGCTTACCTTCCTTCCAAAGGTAGAAGAAAAGCACCCCATAACTAGCCAGCATACCGATGAAAGCAGCAAAAGTCGATTGGACAACTGCTGTCACATAATCGCCTGTCCCGATTTTCATGATGAAGAAGGTCGCCAACAGCATCCAAATAACACGGATAATCTGCTCCGCAATCTGACTTAAGGCATATGGCTTCATGTTGTTAAAGCCTTGGAAAAAGCCTCGTAAAACAGACATAGATGGGAAAATAACAACTGCCCAAGAGAGACTACGCATTACGCGAACCAAATCCTCGTCTCCCCCAGAAAGGTAAGACATCCACGGCGAAGCAAAGTACATGAAAACGCCAAAAATCAAGCCGAGACCAATCATGTAATACAAGATACGCTTGAGTAAGAAGAAACTCGTCTCCATCTTTCCAAGAGTATTGTATTTAGACACCTGTTTGGCAATTGCGACTGGAATCCCTGCTGTAGAAATCAAAAGGAAAAGGGCATAAATGTTATACCCTTGACCAAAGAGGGCATTGGCTTGGTCGCCCTGTTTACCCATCCAAGCATACCAAGGAATAATGTAAAGTGCCCCTAATAGACGACTGATAATATTGGATGCTGTCATCCACGCCGTCCCTCTTAGCATCTGCTGCTGCTGTGTGTCAGTTTTAGTTTCAGTCATAACTTTCTTTCTAAAGAATAAAATATAATCTAGTTTATTATAAACTTTTGGCTGTGACTTGTAAAACAAGAACATTAAGGCTAAAATAGGAACTATGATTACTATTGAACAAGTTCTAGAGGTTCTCAAAAAGGACCGTAATTTTAGAGATATTATTGACCAAGACAACTACTACTATTCATGGACTGGAGTGACTTTTGATCATCTTTCTTACGACAGTCGTGATGTCACACCATCTTCCCTCTTTTTTGCCAAAGGGGCTGCCTTTAAGCCTGAATTTTTAGAGAATGCTGTCAAAGCTGGCTTGAGTTTCTACGTGGCTGAAAAAGATTATCAAGTGGGAATTCCTGTCATTATCGTAACAGATATCAAGCAGGCTATGAGCCTCGTTGCTCAGGCCTTCTACCAATACCCCCAAGACAAACTAAAATTGCTGGCTTTTACTGGGACAAAAGGGAAAACAACAGCAGCCTACTTTGCCTTCAATATTCTCAAGCAAAGTCATAAACCTGCTATGCTTTCAACCATGAACACGACACTAGACGGAAAAAACTTCTTCAAGTCTACCTTAACAACACCTGAGAGTTTGGACCTTTTCCGTATGATGGCTGAAGCTGTTGATAATGGCATGACCCATCTGATTATGGAAGTCTCAAGTCAAGCCTATCTGACTAAGCGTGTCTATGGACTGACTTTTGATGTAGGTGTCTTTCTTAACATCAGCCCAGACCATATTGGACCTATTGAACATCCAACCTTTGAAGACTACTTCTACCATAAGCGTCTTCTCTTGGAAAACAGTCGAGTTGTTATCGTCAATAGCGGTATGGATCACTTTGCTTTTGTCGCTGAGGAAGTTGCGGATAAAGAGTATGACTTCTATGGTAAAAACTCCGACAATGCTGTTAAACATGGCTCAGGTTTTAGCTTTAAGGCAAGTGGGAAATTAGCCGGCGACTATGATATCCAACTTATCGGTGACTTTAACCAGGACAATGCTATGGCTGCAGGTCTAGCCTGCCTACGTCTTGGAGCTAGCCTTCAAGACATCAAAGAAGGGATTGCTCAGACCTCTGTTCCAGGGCGTATGGAAGTTCTTACACAAACTAAAGGAGCCAAGGTTTTTGTGGACTATGCTCACAATGGAGATAGCCTAGATAAGCTCTTACAAGTCGTAACCAGCCATCAAGATGGCCATATTAGCCTAATTCTAGGGGCTCCTGGAAATAAAGGTGAAAGTCGTCGTAAAGACTTCGGACATGTCCTCAATACCTACCCTGATGTTGATATCTTCCTAACAGCCGACGATCCTAACAAGGAGGATCCTCTTGCTATCTGTCAAGAAATTGCCAGTCACATCAACCGTGAGGTACGTATCATTGTTGATCGAGAAGAAGCAATCAAAACAGCAATGTCTGAGACTACAGACTCCAAAGACGCTGTGGTTATTGCCGGTAAAGGTGCTGATGCTTTCCAAATCGTAAATGGGAAACGTGATAACTATGCTGGTGATATTGAAGTCGCTAAGAAATATTTGTAAACATTTAATTAAAGCAATACTACCGATAACGTCTCAATTGAGGAGGCGTGTAAGACTGGACGAAAGCTTCGATTTCTGAAAAATCATCTGTAAAGAGGAATTTTACTGCTGTTTCAGTCTCTAAAAAGTCATGAGTAACCATGGTATCCAACATTGTTTTCATAGCATCATAATAGCCATTGAGATTAAAGAAAACACAGGGTTTGTCCAGCTTACCGACGCGAGCAGCTGCAATAGCTTCAGAAATTTCTTCCAGTGTTCCTAGACCTCCTGGAAGGGCGATGAAGAGGTCTCCTTGCTCTAGCATGGCAGTCTTTCGTTCCGCCATGGTTTCTACTATGGTCATTGAAGTCAATCCCTCATAGGCTATCTCCCTATCTTTGAGGAATTGTGGCATAATGCCATGAGCCTGTCCCCCATTTTCCAAAACCGTATCACCAAGAACTCCCATAAGTCCCATCTTACTGCCACCATAGACTAGGGTATGCCCATTTTTAGCAATCCACTGACCCAAGGCAATCGTTGCTTTCTTAAAGCTAGGATTGTCACCCATATTAGCTCCCAAATAGACCGTTACTTTCATCGAAGTCCTCCTTTTTATTCTATTATAACGCAAAATTCCTGCCATAACTGACAGGAATTTTTTCTTAGTCTTTACGCTCCAAATTACGAAGCATCTCATCAATTTTATTACCGTATTCGATAGATTCATCCTTAATGAAGGTCAAATCTGGAATCTTATACATAGTTAATTTTTTACCAAGTTCACGCTTGATTGTCCCAGTAGCCTTTTCAAGACCAGTTTGTGCTTTTTGGTTATCTGAGGCCAAGGTTGAATGAATAGTGTAAAAAATCTTAGCAGCTGACAAATCGCCAAGCATTTGCACATCTGTGATAGTGACATCTTGTACACGTGGATCACGAACTTTCTTTTGAAGAATTTCATTGACCTCACGTTTGATTTCCATACCAACACGGTCTACACGAAATGAATTTCCCATAGTCTTATCCTTTCTCTCTTATTATGATGGAACAAAAGCCAGGCCAGATGACCTAGCTTTATCTCCTAAGTAAGCTTTTTAAAGCTAACAAAATTAACGTTTAATTTCTTCCATAATGTAAGCTTCGATAACGTCATCAACTTTAATATCGTTGTAGTTTTCAATCATCAAACCACCCTCTTGAGCGTTTCCGACTTCTTTAACGTCATCTTTAAAGTGTTTCAAGCTTGCCAATTTACCATCAAAAATAACGACACCATCACGAATCACACGGGCACTTGAATCACGAGTGATTTTACCACTAGTAACCATGAACCCACCGATTGTTCCGACTTTAGAAACTTTGAAGGTTTCACGGATAATAGCTTCACCAATGACTCTTTCTTCAAACTCAGGATCAAGCATCCCTTTCATGGCATCTTCGATTTCTTCGATAACCTTGTAGATGATGCTGTGAAGACGAATTTCAACTTCATCAGTTTCCGCTTGTTGACGTGCTTGTGGTGTAGGACGAACGTTAAATCCGATGACAACGGCATCTGAAGCTTCCGCAAGAGTAATATCAGATTCGTTGATAGCACCTACTGCTGAGTGAACAACATTAACGCGAACACCCTCAACATCAATCTTAAGAAGTGACGCTGCCAAGGCTTCAACAGAACCTTGTACGTCAGCCTTGATGATAACATTAACAGTCTTCAATTCACCAGCTTTAAGGGTGTCAAAGAGGTTATCAAGGCTAACACGATGTGTTTGTTGACGTTGTTTCATAAGGGCACGTTTGGCACGTTCTTCACCGGCTGCGCGAGCTGCTTTTTCATCTTCATAAACGGCAAAATGGTCACCCGCCATAGGCGCTTCGTTCAAACCAGTAATTGAAACTGGTGTTGAAGGCGCAGCAGTCTTAATACGACGGCCAAGATCATTGGTCATAGCACGGACACGTCCGAAAGTATTACCAACAACGATTGGGTCTTGAACATGCAAGGTACCTTGTTGAACAAGTAGGGTAGCAACTGCACCTTTACCTTTGTCCAAACGAGCTTCGATAACAGTACCGATAGCACGAACACTTGGATCCGCTTTAAGCTCTTCCACTTCAGCCACAAGAAGAACGGTTTCAAGCAACTCTTCAATATTTTGACCAAATTTAGCTGAGATTTCAACGAATTCACTATCGCCACCCCATGCTGTTGAAACGACTCCATGCTCAGCCAATTCACCGATAACACGTTCTGGGTTAGCGCCTGGTTTATCAATCTTGTTAATCGCAACAATGATTGGAACACCCGCAGCCTTAGAGTGGTTGATAGCTTCAATCGTTTGTGGCATTACACCGTCATCCGCAGCTACAATCAAGATAGTAATATCTGTAACAGAAGCACCACGGGCACGCATAGATGTAAAGGCCGCGTGTCCAGGAGTATCAAGGAAGGTGATTTTCTTACCACCCTCTTCAATTTGGTAGGCACCAATATGCTGTGTGATACCACCAGCTTCTCCAGTCGCAACACGTGAGTTACGAAGGGTATCAAGAAGGGTTGTTTTACCATGGTCAACGTGTCCCATGATAGTAACAACTGGTGCACGTTCTACCATAGCATCTTTGTTAAGGTAATCTTCGTCAACAAAGAAACGTTCGATATCAGCATTATCGACTTCTTCTTTCTTGGTTGCCTCAATACCATAGTCAACCATCAACAACTCAATGGTATCCCCGTCAAGAGATTGGTTTTGAGTTGCCATAACGCCCATCATGAAGAGTTTCTTAACGATTTCAGCTGGTTCGCGTTTAATACGTTTTGCGATTTCTGCAACCGTCATGCCTTCAGTGTATTCAAATTCTTTTGGTAATTCATGGAATTTACGCTCTGTTACTGGTTTTGGAGCTGAATTACCACGGTTATTTTTACCTTTTTTATTTTTGTTTTTGTTCCAGTTACTATTTCGTTGATTTCTCACTTGGTTTTGATTATTCCACTTATTATTTCTTGTTTGCTTAGGTCCATCTTCATTCTCGCGACGATTATCACGTGATTTATCTGGACGTGCCTTTTTACGACGTGTATCTTGTTCTTGTGCAGCCGGTGCTGGTTTTGGAGCTGGCTTAGCTTCAGCAACTGCTTTTTGAGCAGCGACTTCAGCCTGTTGTTTTTCTTTTCTTGCCTTTTCCTGCTCTTTCGCTCGGCGTTGCTCTGCAGCTTTTTCTTCACGGAAGCGTGTTTCACTTTGACGTGAATACTCTGCATTTTGCTCTGCTTTCAAGGCTGCTGCACGCGCTTTAAAGTCAATACGTGGTCCTGCCTGATTGTTACGGGCAGCATCGTTACGTTTATTGCGACCTTGATCATTGCGCTGTTTACCTTGGAAATTACGGTCACGATTACTCTTGTTATCGCGGTTTCCATTGTTACGGTTTCCTTGACCATTTCCATTTTGGTTGCGACGATCATTATTCTGACGTTTACCTTGATCGTTTCCTTGTTGTTTTCGGTTACGATTACGGTTGTCACGGCCTCCGCCATTTTGACGACGTTCTGCTTCTGCCTTGGCACGCGCTTCACGTTCTGCCTTAAAGTTACGGCTTTGTGGTTTCTTTGGAGTCGCAGGTGTTTCCTTTGCCTCAGCCTTTGGAGACTCCTTAGCAGGAGTTGGTTTCGAAGCAGGAGCCTCAACAACCTTAGGCGCTACCTTTTCCTCTTTAGGAGCAGGTGCCACTTTGGAAGCTGGCTTACTTTCAGCCTTAACAGCTCCCCCTTTTAAACTTGAAGTGATACGATTAGCATCAGCTTCTTCAACTGATGAGGAGTGGCTCTTCACAGAAAGACCAAGTTCTTGAGCTTTTGCAACAACAACTTTGCTCTCTACACCAACCTCTTTTGCGATTTCATATAATCGTTTCTTTGACACGTGATGTCCTCCTATTCTTTAGTCCATAAGAGTCCTCATTTTCTTTGAAAATCCAGCATCAACTACAGCAACCGTTTTTCTTGGTTTACCAATAGCCATGCTTAATTCCAGTGCGTTAAACACTGTGGAGACTTCTATATTATAGTAGTTACATTTATCAGTCGTCTTTTTAGTCACGTTACTACCAGCATCATTGGCAAGAAAAACTAGTCTCGCCTGCCCTGATTGGACTGCCTTAATGACAAGTTCCTCGCCAGAAATAAGCTTTCCAGCTCTTTGTGCTAGTCCCAACATATTTGACAATTTTTCTGTGTTATTCAAGACCTAACTCTCTTCTTTTGACCTTGTGATCCACATAAGCAATGAGTTCATCATAAAAACTTTCAGGAACATCCATGGAGAAACTATGGTTAAAAGCACGTTTCTTTTTGGCTTGGAGAGCTTCTTCATTATCTAATTTAATGTAAGCACCTCGGCCATTTTTCTTTCCTGTTGGATCAATGAAAATCTCACCATCTTTAGTTTTTACAATGCGGAGCAAATCACGTTTATCAATGATTTCTCCTGAGACAACTGATTTGCGTAAAGGTATTTTTCGTGTTTTAGCCATCAAACACCTCTATGTTCTTCTTATTCTGCTTCTGTTGTTTCAGTTACTTCTTCTGTTGTGACTTCAACAGGTGTAGCTTCGAGTGCTTCGTATTCAGAAGCTGACTTGATGTCAATACGGTAACCAGTCAAATGAGCTGCCAAACGAACGTTTTGTCCACGACGACCAATTGCAAGAGATAATTTGTTATCTGGTACAACTACTGTCGCACGTTTGCTATCATCTTCGTCGAAGAGAACATAGTCCACTTCAGCCGGTGCAATAGCATTGTAGATGAATTCAGCTGGATCTTCAACCCATTGAATAACATCAATATTTTCCTCAACAGGAACTTCAATTCCTGTTTTAGCATCCAAACGTGTTGGGTGGAAACGGCTGACAACTTTCTTAATGTTGCTTCCACCACGACCAACGATAGTACCAATAGCATCAACGTTAGGGTTATGACTGCGAACAGCAACTTTGGTACGATCACCAGCTTCACGAGACACGCTCATGATTTCTACAGTTCCATCAAATACTTCAGGAATTTCTTGTTCCATGATACGTTTGATGAATTCTGGATGGCTACGACTTACAAAGACGTTAACACCTTTAGGGTTGTTTTCAACTTTATAAACATAAACATCAATGACATCGTGTGACTTAAAGCTTTCGCCAGGAATTTGGTCTTGGCGTGACAATTGGGCTTCAAGTGTTCCAAGATTGACATAAATGAAACGTTGGTCGAAGCGTTCAACTGTTCCTTGCATGATTTCACCTTCATGTTGTTTATAGTCATTATAAGTGATTTCACGCATCTGCTTGCGCATTTTTTCCATAATGGTTTGTTTGGCAGATTGCGCTGCAACACGACCAAATTCATCGACTGACTCTTCAAAACGAATCTTGTCACCGAGCTCGTAAGCAGAGCTGATAGCAAGTGCATCTTTCAAGCTAATTTCCAAACGACTATCAAAGACTTCATCTACAACTTCACGAACGGTATAAACTTGAAAATCACCTGTTTTTTCATTGAATTCAACTACAGCTGATTCTGACTGACCATAACGACGCTTGTAGGCTGACTTAAGTGATTCAACCACAGCATCGATGATGTCTTCCTTGTTAATGTGTTTTTCTTCTTCCAAGACACGGAAGGCTTCTAGCATTTCTTTGCTCATATTCTTTGTTGTTTTAGCCTCTATTGGCCAAAACTGGCATCCTTTCTTTATTTACACTAAGAGTTTTAGAGTTTGACTGCCAAACGAGCTTTAGCAACTGTTTGATAGGGAATCTCAACAGTTTTATGGCGAGTCTTATCAAGGTAATCGATTGTTAGGGTTTCCCCATCAAAGGCCACCAAGTCACCTTGGAAAATCTTGATCTTATCAATAGCCTTGTAAAGACTAACATTGATATACTGACCAACAGCATTTGTCAAAGCTTCTTTGGTTTTTAAGGGACGCTCTAACCCTGGACTAGAAACTTCCAGCATGTATTGATCCGGGAAAGGATCAGGCTGAATAGTATCCAAGAGGGGACTGATAATTTCAGTCAAGTCTGCAGTATCTTCTACAGTAATACCACCTGGCTTATCAATCAAAACTGATAAGACATAGTCACCGCCAAGCTTTTCGTACTCGATATCGACCAGTTCGTATGGCTCAGGAATAGCTGGAGCTACGACTGCCGTCACGAGATTAATAATTTTTTGCGACATTATGACCTCCTTACACACACAAGAGACGAAGTTTCTACTCCGCCTCTCTTTCGTTATTTTCCTATATTATAGCATAGCTCAAAAGCCATTGCAAGGAATAACCATATCTCTGTCATTTCAAAGCAAAAAGGTTGGGAATCACCCAACCTCATTTATTGTGCCGCTGGAACAGTGCTATAGGTAGTCACACCCGATCCATTATTATTGTATGTAGGGGTTGTCGTACCTTGTTCCTGAACATAATTACCTGTGTTTTCACTATAATTATTACTATAGTTAGAACCTCCATTATAGGTACTTACCGATCCACCACCTGCTGCCTCAGATGGCCCAGCCTCATAATTTGAAGATGCTTCACTTGAAGCTGCACTTCCTTTAGAATTAACGAAATCATCTGAACCATAGTTAGAGCTACCAGATCCATAGAGAACCAAACTAGTCTTAAGATTGGATTCAGAGACTTTTTTCTTACCAACTTCCTTCTTAATACGGTTTTGCACCTTAAGAATATCCTCAGTAGAGGCCACTTGATAGCTTCCTCCGTTGATCATGGCATCCGAACCAGCCAATTGGTATGACTTAATATTTTTAAGTGCATCACTATAGCCCATCAAGCTACGCAGAGTATTGGTATCACCAAGATCAATGCTAGTTTGAACATTTGAACTTACAGCTGACAAGATTTTCTTGTAAGAACCAATCGAGTCCATCTTCAAGAGCTTAGCTACAACTTTTTGAATAACCTCACGTTGACGTTTTTGACGACCATAGTCACCATCAGGGTCATCGTAACGCATACGTGAATACACTAAGGCTTGCTCACCGTTGATTCTATGGGTTCCAGGCTCAACTTTTGCCTGAAATTCTGGTTCATTTTCTGCAATTGAAATAGGGAAATCAAAATGATTCGTTACCTCAATTCCACCAACGGCATCTACCAGATCAATCATACCCTGCATATTAATCAGTGCATAATAGTCAATATCAATATCTAAAACCTTTTGAATAGTTGAAATAGCCAAGTCAGCACCACCCTCAGCATAGGCTGAATTTAGTTTTGCTTCCCCCGACCCCTCAATATCTGTCAAAAGGTCACGTTCCAAACTGGTCATGGTTGTTTTCTTAGTCTTAGGGTTCACTGTTACCAAGATCATGGTATCAGAGTTCCCTTCCCAGGTTTCCTTACGTTCTTTGGATCCTGTATCTACCCCCATCAACAGAATAGTTATAGGCTTAGTCTGTTGAATGGCCTTACTATTCCCAGAAGTTGCTTTAGAAGCCCTAAACGTTTTTGACAATTCGCCTGTGGCGTAATTATAAGTTGTCGTTAGGTAAATACCAGCAGCTACTACTGTCGTTGCAAAAATCGCCAACAACATCAATAAAATTTTTCGTCCAAGTTTCATGTTTTTTCCTAATCTATGAGTTTAGCCATAAGGTAAACATCTAGAAATTCTCCATTTTTAGTTCTTGCACCACGTTTCTTAGTGCCTTCAATGTCAAATCCAAATTTTTGATAGAGGTGAACCGCCCGTTTATTACGTGCTTGAACCGTCAACTCTAAGCGGCGGATAATCGGTGTATGATCCGCCCAGTCAATCATTGTTTCCATCAAAAACTGACCAACACCATTTCCCCAGTAGGGTTTAGCAACCGCAATAAATACGTCACCAATATGACTAGTCTTAGTATCTTGATCAGAGGTTACATTACAAACACCAATGACCTCACGACCCAATTTTGCCACCAAACAAATCTCATTAAGCATATGCTGATGGCCTTCAATATAAGATGCTAACTGTTTGGCACTCAGTATAGAACTTCTAGCATCTTGTGCTAGAAAATCCGATTCCAAGGCTACAGTCTCTAGTAAGCGAGCTAGAGAGGCAGCATCCTCTCTTTGAGCTTCCTCAATGACTAATTCTTGCTCAGCCATTTACCATTTCCTCCTGAATCTCCTTACTTCTAGGACCGAAAGATTCAAAAAGCAACCGACGCCCGTCTCCATGATGTGATATCGAAATTAGGAGATAGTCCCCTAACAGACTCTCGTCTAGGAGCTCACCCCACTCGATGATTGTCACGCCTTCACCATACAGAAAATCATCCAAATCAATAGAATCAGGATCATCACCAATGCGGTAGACATCTAAATGATAGAGTGGCAGTCGCCCCTCATACTCCCTTACAATAGTATAGGTTGGACTCTTTATCATTTGAGAAATATCCAAACCTTTGGCAATTCCTTTAGTTAAGGTCGTTTTGCCAGCTCCCAGATCACCTGAGAGAACAATTATATCTCCAGAATTGAGCAGTCGCCCTAGCTTTTGACCGATACTAATCAATTCTTCTTCATTTTGACTGTAAATCATGTTCTCATTATATCAAAAAATAGAAATATGGACTAGAATCCACTGTAAAAATACAGTAGAAACTTATAAATATTGAATCATTTAAGTAAGAAATTAAGATCTATGTTTTAATTTTTCATTTATCTTAGACACATCAAATACTCATAGATTAGATTTTTTGTGAAATTTCTATGACATTGAAAATTCATCAAAAGAAACTCTCTCACCTTTCTCCCACATAAAAATTGCAAAAAGAAAAAGCCTGACAAATGTACAGACTTTTTCTTTCAAGGTTTAGAACACAGCCATACTGATGAAGTTAAGGATAAACAAGATATCCAAAATCCACATAATAAAGTGGACATCCTTAGCTTGACCTTTGACAATTTTGACCAAAGTATAAGTAAGGAACCCAGCTGCGATACCATAGGTAATGCTATATGAGAATCCCATGAAAATAGAAGTGAAGAAAGCAGGAATAGCTTCAGACAAGTCTTCCCAATCCACACTCTTAAGGTTAGAGAGCATCATAACACCTACAATAATAAGAATAGGTGCTGTTGCTGCATTTGGAACGATTGATACCACTGGACTAAAGAAACTAGAAATGGCAAAGAGCACAGCAACCACAAGAGCTGTCAAACCAGTACGTCCACCAGCACCAATACCAGCTGCAGATTCAACGTAAGTTGTAACGTTTGAAGTCCCTGCAATGGCACCAATACTTGTACCAACAAGGTCCGAGTAAAGGGCACGGTCAAGAGCTTTTGATTCGTTGTTATCACCTGTTGAAGCAATGATACCAACCTTTTCACCAGTACCGATTAAGGTACCGATAGTATCGAAGATGTCAGTCAACGAAAAGGCGAGAATAGCCATAAAGACACCAGGCAAACGAGAAACATCTGCAAAAAGCGATCCCAATCCCTTAGATCCAAGCGCTGCACCAAAGACTTGACCAAGATCTTTAATAGATGATGTCAAGCTAGCTGCGTGCCAGTCAATGCTTCCAAGATCAACGACACCAGCAAAAATAGCAATGATAGTCGTTACGAGGATTGAAAGCAGAACACCACCACGTATACCTTTAACGATAAAGAAAATCGCAATCGCAAGACCAATCAAACCGACAATAACAGTTGGGTTATTGAAGGCAACCAAACCTGGTGTAGCTGATGATGAAGCTGTAATTGAAGCCTTGGCCATATCAGCACCTTTACCTGCTACAGTGTAGGTATGAGGATTAATTGAGAATTTCAAGAAACCAGCATTTTTAATTCCCACATAGGCAAGGAAAACACCGATACCTGCTGAAATCGCAGATTTAAGGGCTGTTGGAATAGACTCAATAATCATCTTACGTACTTTAGTTACTGTGATAATCAATGAAATAACACCACATAGAAAGACCATCGCTAAGGCCTCTTGCCAAGAGTATCCCAAAGAAAAGACCACTGTATAGGTGAAGAAGGCATTAAGTCCCATACCTGGTGCTTGAGCGTAAGGTAGGTTGGCATAAAAGGCCATCATCAATGTCCCTGCAACCGCACCAATAATTGTTGCTAAGAAAACACCTTGTGCAGGCATCCCTGTTTGAGCCAACATCGCTGGGTTAACAAAGAGGATGTAAGACATGGCAAAGAAGGTTGTCAATCCGGCAGTCACTTCTGTGCGGACGTCAGTACCATGTTCTTTCAATTTGAAAAACTTTTCCATGAAAGTTTAGACTCCTTAATAAAAAATATTGTCAAAATCCGAATAATTTCGGAACATTCTCACGTAGAATGCAACGTTACTATTCTACATGAAATTATTTGACGGTGCAAGGTTTATTTCCTGAGACTTTTCTTATGAAAAACCGAACGTTCTCAGAAAGCTCTTTCTTAATCACCAACAAAGGACAGATTTTTGCTATAATAGGAACATGACAAAAAAATTGATTGCACTAGATCTTGATGGAACGCTCTTGCGCTCAGATGGAACTATTTCAGAATTCACACAAAAAACGATTAAAGATGTACAAAACAAAGGACACCAAGTCGTTATTGCTACAGGTCGTCCTTATCGTATGGCTATCGACCATTACAAAACACTTGGGTTAGAAACACCACTCATTACCTTTAATGGTTCCTTGACCAATCTTCCAGACCAAGACTGGGCCTATGAGCATTCGGTTAAATTAGACAAAAAATATCTGATTGACCTCCTACAACGACACAATGAGTTAGAAATGGATTTTCTGGCAAGTGAATACCGAAAACATTTCTATATCACTATGAATCACCCAGAGCGTATTCAACCACAACTCTTTGGTGTTGATAAAATCATTGAGGCTATGCGTTTGGAACCAGCAAAAATTACACGCAACCCAAATGCTCTTCTTATGCAAACTCGTCATGAGGATAAGTACCAACTAGCTGATGACATCAAGAAGGACTTCAAGGAAGAAATTGAAGTTGATTCTTGGGGTGGCCCACTTAATATCTTGGAGTTTTCACCTAAAGGTATTAACAAGGCCTACGCCCTAAACTACTTACTCAAGGCCATGCGCAAATCAACGGATGATTTGATTGCTTTTGGTGACGAACACAACGACACAGAAATGTTGGAACTTGCTAAAACTGGTTATGCCATGAAGAATGCCAGCTCTGTCCTTCTCCCCCACGCAAACGAACAAATTGAGTGGACTAATGAAGAGGATGGCGTTGCTCGCAAACTCCAAGAACTCTTTTTGTAAACAAGAAAAGACACCGAAAATTTCTTCGGTGTTTTTTCTTATGATTAAGGTAAAATAGCCACTGCACGCACTGGGGAACCTGTCGCCTTGTCCCAGTGAGGAAATGCAATTGAAATCAAAGCACCAACGGCTGGAACTTGATCCAATTGATTCAAGACTTCTACCTGATAAATGTTTTGTTCCAAGAGGTAGTATTCGTTAACCAAGCCATGTTCTGCTGCTGGAATACCAGCATCTGTGTCAAAAGTCTCATGCCCCACTGCCTTGACATGACGCTCATGGATTAAGAATTCCAAAGCTTCGTGGCTCCAACCAGGACTTTGCTGAACACCATTCTCATCAAGGTTGCGCATGGCATCTTGATCTGGCCAACGCTTCGACCAATCACTACGAAAAGCAACAAAGGCTCCTTCTGTAATTTTTCCATGCTCTGCTTCAAAGTCTAAGATATCTTGTTTGCTCAAGATAAAGTTTGGATTCTCAGAGACCTCCTTAGACTTGTCGATAACATAGAGTGGCAAAAGGAGATCCTTGAGGGCAATCTCATCTAGCCAGCGACCTCCTTCGACAAAGTGAATAGGTGCATCAATATGAGTTCCGTATTGACCAACCACTGTAAATTTTTGAACATGGAAACCATCTTTTAAGGTAAAAAGGTCTTCTTGTTTCAAAGCAGGGAGGGCTGGAAAATGTGGACTTTCCGCATTAATTTTGTGGGTCAAGTCAACCCATTTCTTAGATTGCAATTCATTATAAATACTTAGTAAATCTGACATAAGGAGGTCCTCTTTTCTTATAGATTTAACCTTAAATAGTTAATTGAAGAAATTATAGCAGTCGCCACTAGCTATTACAAGCATTTATCTCATTTTTTCTTAATCCTATTTCCTCTAGTTAGGTATAGCTTCAAACTATATCTAACTCTTTTTATCTGAAAAGAAAGTATATTTGCAAAAATTTGATGTTTTTTTCAATTTTATGACACTTTTGTTACGAAAACTATTGACAAACCAATGATAACGCTTTATAATTAGAGTGTTCTAATTTTCGAGGGGCTAAAAAAATATTGTTGTCATTTTCATATCTTGAATGATAATACCAATAATCATTTTTCTATTCCTAAGAAGCAATATATAAAAGGAGGAAGAACACTAATGGGTATCGGTATTATTATTGCTAGCCATGGTAAATTCGCTGAAGGTATTCACCAATCAGGTTCTATGATTTTTGGTGAACAAGAGAAAGTTCAAGTGGTTACTTTCATGCCAAATGAAGGTCCTGACGACTTGTACGCTCACTTCAAAGATGCCATCGCTCAATTTGACGCTGACGATGAAATTCTTGTCCTTGCAGACCTTTGGTCTGGATCACCATTTAACCAGGCAAGCCGAATCAAGGAAGAAAATCCTGATCGCAAGATGGTTATCGTGACAGGACTCAACTTGCCAATGCTTATCCAAGCATATACGGAACGTATGGTAGCTCCTGACGCGGGGGTTGAAGAGGTTGTCGCTAACATTTATAAGGAAACCAAAGAAGGTGTTAAGGTCCTTCCAGAAAGTCTTATTCCTGCAGAAGACACTAAACCAGCCGACGCTAAGCCTTCTATTCCTAAAGGCACTATTCCTGAAGGAACAGTTCTTGGTGATGGAAAAATCAAATACGTTTTGGCTCGTGTTGACACACGTCTCCTCCACGGTCAGGTCGCAACAGGTTGGACTCACTCAACTCACCCAGACCGTATCATCGTCGTTTCAGACACTGTTTGTCATGATAAACTTCGTACAAACATGATTAAACAAGCTGCTCCATCTGGTGTTCAAGTTCACGTTATCCCAATTAAAAACATGGTTAAAGCAAACAATGACCCACGTTTTGGTGATACACGTGCTATGCTTCTCTTTGAATCTGTTGAAGATGCTCTTGCTGCTGTTAAGGCAGGTGTTGATGTTAAAGAAATCAACCTTGGTTCTTCAGCTTATAAAGAAGGTAAAGTTAACGTTACTAAGGCTCTTTCATTTGACCAAACAGATGTGGATGCTATCAAAGAGTTGCAATCATTGGGTGTCAAATTTGACGTTCGTGGAGTGCCAAGTGATAGCCCAGCAAACGTTGATGCCTTGATTAAGTCAGCTGAAACTAAATTAGCAGAGAAGAAATAATTTTGGAGGATGCATAAATGAGTTTAGTACAAATTATTTTAGTCGTAATTGTTGCTTTCATTATCGGTTGTAGCTCAGTTAACGACCAAATCGAAACATACCAGCCAGTTGTGGCTTGTTCCCTAATCGGTCTTGTTACTGGTCATCTCGAACTCGGTGTAATGTTGGGTGGTAGCTTGCAGTTGATCACTATGGGATGGGCTAACGTTGGTGCTGCCATGGCACCAGACGCTTCACTTGCCGCTGTAGCTTCTACAATCATCCTTATCTTGGGTGGTCAAGGAACTAAAGGAATTGGTCCTGCCATCGCCCTTGCGGTGCCTTTGGCTGTTGCCGGTCTTGCCTTGACAATGGTTGTCCGTACAGCAACTGTCTTCATCGCTCATATTATGGATAGCCGTGCAGAAGCTGCTGATATCGCTGGTGTTGAAAGATGGCACTTTATCGGTATGGCCCTTCAAGGTCTCCGTGTTGCTATCCCTGCCCTCCTTTTGCTATTGATTCCTGCACACCTCGTACAATCTGGTCTTGAAGCTATGCCTGAATGGTTGAAATCAGGTATGACAATCGGTGGTGGTATGGTTGTAGCCGTTGGTTATGCCATGGTTATCAACATGATGTCTAGTCGTGAAGTTTGGCCATTCTTCTTCCTTGGTTTTGCTTTGGCTGCCCTCAAAGAGTTGACCTTGATTAGCTTGGGTATCATCGGTCTCTGTCTTGCCGTTATGTACCTTGCACTTGAAGCTAGTGGTTCAAATGGTTCTTCAAATGATGGAGGATCAGGTGATCCCCTCGGTGAAATTCTGGAAGACTTTTAATTAGGAGGAAAGAAAATGGCTGATTCAAAAATTAAATTAACAAAAGCAGATCGTTTCAAAGCTTTCTTGCGCTCATACTTCCTTTTGGCTTCATTCAACTATGAACGTATGCAAAATGGTGGTGTGGCTTACACCCTTATTCCTGCAATCAAAAAACTTTATCAAACTAAAGAAGAGCGTGCTGCTGCCCTTAAGCGTCACTTGGAATTCTTCAATACACAACCTTTCATGGCCAACCCAATCTTTGGGGTTACACTTGCTTTGGAAGAAGAACGTGCCAACGGTGCTGAGATTGATGATGCTGCTATCTCAGGGGTTAAGGTCGGTATGATGGGACCTCTTGCAGGTGCCGGTGACCCTCTCTTCTGGTTTACCCTTCGTCCAATCTTCCTTTCACTAGGAGCAGGTTTGGCTGTTTCAGGTAACGTCCTAGGTCCAATCGTCTTCTTCGTTCTCTGGAACGTCATGGTAGCTGCCGTTAAATGGTATACTCAAGAATTTGGTTACCGTGCTGGTACTGCAATCACAGACGACTTGTCAGGTAACCTTCTTCAACAAGTAACTCGTGGCGCATCAATGATGGGGATGTTCGTCATTGGTTCTCTTATCCAACGTTGGGTAAGCATTACCTTCACACCTGTTGTCTCTGTTGTTAAACAACAAGAAGGTGCTTATATCGAGTGGGATAAGCTTCCAAAAGGTATTGCCGGTGTTAAAGCAGCCTTCCTAGAACAAGCTTCTGGTAAATCACTCGAAGCTAACAAGGTGACAACCTTGCAAGATAACTTGAACCAATTGATTCCTGGTCTTGCTGCCCTTGGTTTGACTTTCCTCTGTATGTATCTTCTTAAGAGAAAAGTTTCTCCAATCGTTATCATCTTAGGTATCTTTGTTCTAGCTATTGTGCTCCACATTATTGGTGTGCTTTAATCGGAGCAAGGTATGGTTAAATCGCTCAATACGGAAATGGCTCACACATCTAAGGGAACTTGGTTCCGTGAAGGGCCTATTTACGGAAATATCATGGTCGGTGATAAGGCCTTCGAATTTTACAATGATACGAAGTTACAAGACTACGTTCAAATTCCTTGGGATGAAGTCACTTATGTGATTGCTGATGTATACTTCGGTGGTAAGTTCATCCCACGATTTGAAATCCGTACTAAGCAAAATGGACGTTTCCGTTTTGCCAGTCGAAAAAGCCGATTAACTTTGAAAGAGATTCAAAAAAGAATTCCTCGAGAAAGTTTAAGAAAAGCACCTAGCTTTATCGTTGTTCTCAAACAAGGCTTTAAGAATCTTTTCCGACTCATTGTCAAGAAGAAATAATCTCCGAATATTATAAAAAGATTGTCCAATCTAATCGTTGGGCAATCTTTTTATAATGTTTTGCTCATTTTTGAAAGAAATTGACTTCTTTTGAAATTTTATCTCACTAGCTATTGACATTTACGTGAAAGCGTTTTACAATATAATTGTTCTTGATTTCTTATGTTTAAAAAGATTGAGAGACGCTTTTTTTAGCGTCTTGAAAAAAATCGGAGATAGTCTTTTTAAGCCTAGGAAAAAATAATTTATAAGGAGGAGAACACGAATGGGTATCGGTATTATTATTGCCAGCCATGGTAAGTTCGCTGAAGGGATCCACCAATCAGGCTCTATGATTTTTGGAGACCAAGAGAAAGTTCAAGTCGTGACTTTCATGCCAAGTGAAGGCCCTGATGATTTATACGCTCACTTCAACGACGCCATTGCACAATTCGATGCTGATGATGAAATTCTAGTTTTGGCTGACCTTTGGTCTGGTTCACCATTTAACCAAGCTAGCCGAATTGCTGGAGAAAATCCAGATCGCAAGATTGCCATCATCACAGGACTTAACTTGCCAATGCTAATCCAAGCATACACTGAACGTATGATGGATGCTAACGCTACTGCAGAGCAAGTTGCTGCTAATATCATCAAGGAAGCTAAGGGTGGTATCAAGGCACTTCCAGAGGAGCTAAATCCAGTTGAGGAAACAACTGCAGCTCCTGCGGAAGCTGCAGCACCGCAAGGAGCTATCCCAGAAGGGACAGTTATCGGAGATGGTAAACTCAAGATTAACTTGGCACGTTTGGACACACGTCTCTTGCATGGTCAGGTAGCAACTAACTGGACACCTGCTTCTAAAGCAGACCGTATCATTGTTGCTTCAGACGACGTTGCTAAAGATGAGCTTCGTAAAGAATTGATCAAACAAGCAGCACCAAACGGTGTTAAAGCAAACGTTGTTCCAATTCAAAAATTGATTGATGCTTCTAAGGACCCACGTTTTGGTAACACACACGCGCTTATCTTGTTCGAAACTGTTCAAGACGCACTTCGTGCTATCGAAGGTGGCGTGCCAATCAAAGAACTTAACGTTGGTTCTATGGCTCACTCAACTGGTAAAACAATGGTTAACAACGTTTTGTCTATGGACAAAGACGATGTTGCTTGCTTCGAAAAATTACGTGACCTTGGTGTTGAATTTGACGTCCGTAAGGTTCCAAACGATTCTAAGAAAGACTTGTTTGACCTTATCAAGAAAGCTAACGTTCAATAATCTTCATCCGGATAAATTAGTTGATAAACTCAACTAATCACAACTCAATAGAAAAGGAATTATTACCATGTCAGATATGTCAATTATTTCTGCAATTTTGGTCGTAGTTGTTGCCTTCCTTGCTGGTCTTGAAGGTATCCTTGACCAATTCCAATTCCACCAACCACTTGTTGCATGTACCCTTATCGGTGCTGCTACAGGTAACCTCACTGCAGGTATCATGCTTGGTGGTTCTCTTCAAATGATTGCCCTTGCTTGGGCTAATATCGGTGCCGCTGTCGCTCCTGACGCTGCCCTCGCCTCTGTTGCTGCTGCCATCATTTTGGTTAAAGGTGGTAACTTCACAACCGAAGGTATCGGTGTTGCGACTGCAACAGCTATCCCACTTGCGGTTGCCGGTCTCTTCCTAACTATGCTTGTTCGTACAGCATCAGTTGCCCTTGTTCATGCTGCAGATAAAGCAGCAGAAAGCGGAAACATCGCTGGTGTTGAACGCGCACACTACCTTGCCCTTCTTCTTCAAGGGTTGCGTATTGCTGTGCCTGCTGCCCTTCTTCTTGCTATCCCAGCTCAATCTGTTCAACACGCCCTTGGTTTGATGCCTGACTGGCTCAACCACGGTATGGTTGTCGGTGGTGGTATGGTCGTAGCCGTTGGTTACGCCATGGTTATCAATATGATGGCAACTCGTGAAGTTTGGCCATTCTTCGCCATCGGTTTTGCTTTCGCAGCAATAAGCCAATTGACACTTATCGCTCTTGGTGCTATCGGTGTCGCTATCGCCTTCATCTACCTCAACCTTTCTAAACAAGGTGGCGGAAATGGTGGCGGAACTTCATCTGGTTCAGGCGACCCAATCGGCGATATCTTGGAAGACTACTAGGAAGGGGTGCTCTCATGGCTGAAAAAATTCAATTATCTCAAGCAGATCGTAAAAAGGTTTGGTGGCGCTCACAATTCTTGCAAGGTTCATGGAACTATGAACGTATGCAAAACTTGGGTTGGGCTTACTCACTCATTCCTGCTATCAAAAAACTCTACACTAACAAAGAAGACCAAGCTGCAGCTCTTAAACGCCACTTGGAATTCTTCAATACCCACCCTTACGTAGCTGCTCCTATCATGGGTGTTACCTTGGCTCTTGAAGAAGAAAAAGCTAACGGTACTGACATCGAAGATGCTGCTATCCAAGGGGTTAAAATCGGTATGATGGGACCTCTTGCCGGTATCGGTGACCCTGTCTTCTGGTTCACAGTTCGTCCTATCCTTGGTGCCCTCGGTGCATCATTGGCACAAGCTGGTAACATCGCTGGTCCACTTATCTTCTTCATCGGTTGGAACCTTATCCGTATGGCCTTCTTGTGGTACACTCAAGAACTTGGTTACAAAGCAGGTTCAGAAATCACTAAAGACATGTCTGGTGGTATCTTAAAAGATATTACTAAAGGGGCATCAATCCTTGGTATGTTCATCTTGGCCGTCCTCGTTGAACGTTGGGTATCTATCGTCTTCACTGTAAACCTTCCAGGTAAAGTTTTGTCTAAAGGTGCCTATATCGAATGGCCTAAAGGTAATGTCAGCGGTGACCAACTTAAGACTATCCTCGGGCAAGTTAATGACAAACTTAGCTTCGATAAGATTCAAGTTGACACCCTTCAAAAACAATTGGATTCATTGATTCCAGGTTTGATGGGACTTCTTCTTACTTTTGCATGTATGTGGTTGCTTAAGAAGAAAGTTTCACCAATCACAATCATCATCGGACTCTTTGTAGTTGGTATCATTGCAAGCTTCTTCGGAATCATGTAAAAAGAGTAAGAGTTTAGCAAAGCTGAACTCTTTTCTTATGCTATAATAAAAGTACTACAATCAAAAAGCGAGATAGATATGGCACAATCATTAAACAAAACAGTTGAATTGCATACAACAGGCGTTTCCTACATGGCTATCGGAGGTAAAGTCGGTAAGTTTCTAATAGGAGATGTGGCTCTTGAATTCTACCCAGATGTCAATGTCGAGCAATACATTCAAATCCCATGGACAAGCATCACTCAAATCGGTGCGAATGTCTCCGGAAAAAGAATTAGTCGCCACTTTGAGGTTTTGACAGACAAGAGCAAATTCCTCTTTGCCTCTAAAGATTCTGGAAAGATTCTAAAGATTGCTAGGGAACATCTTGGTAATGAAAAAGTCGTCAAGTTGCCAACTCTCATTCAAACTATCGGCACTCGACTCAAAGGTTTATTTGCCAAAAAATCATAATTTTTGTATAATATAACAGACGGATAAGTACTAGCTAGATCCTTTCAGAAAGCCTGCGGTTGCTGCGAGCAGGTAGGGTTAACCTACGAAATTCTACCGTTTCTAATAATTAAAAACATAAACAAGTGCACTCCTGTGAAGTTGGATGGAACCGTGGCTCATGTCACTCCAACACTTTCACTGGAGTGTTTTACTTTTTGGAGGAACTTATGTTAGATGTAAAACGTATTCGTAACGACTTCGATGCCCTTGCCGAAAAATTGGCTACACGTGGTGTTGCTGCTGAAACTTTAAATGAACTTAAAGAGCTTGATGTTAAACGCCGTGAGCTTCTTATCAAATCTGAAGAACTCAAAGCTCAACGTAATATCGCTTCAGATGGTATCGCTCAAGCTAAACGTAACAAAGAAGATGCTTCAGAACAAATTGCAGCCATGCAAAAAGTTTCTGCAGAAATTAAGGAAATTGATGCCGAACTTGATGCTATCGATGAAAAGCTTAATGCCATCGTTGTGACACTTCCAAATACACCAAACGACTCTGTTCCAGTAGGTGCTGACGAAGACGAAAACGTAGAAGTTCGCCGTTGGGGAACACCTCGTGACTTTGATTTTGAAGTTAAAGCTCACTGGGATCTTGGGGAAGACCTTGGTATCCTAGATTGGGAACGTGGTGCTAAAGTCACTGGTTCTCGCTTCCTTTTCTACAAAGGACTTGGAGCAAAATTGGAACGTGCGATTTACAACTTTATGTTGGATGAGCACGCTAAAGAAGGCTACACTGAAATGATCACACCTTACATGGTTAACCACGACTCAATGTTCGGTACTGGTCAATATCCAAAATTCAAGGAAGATACTTTCGAGCTTGACGGTACTGACTATGTCCTTATCCCAACCGCTGAAGTTCCTTTGACAAACTACTACCGCGGTGAAATCCTTGATGGTAAAGAATTGCCAATCTACTTCACAGCCATGAGCCCTTCATTCCGTTCAGAAGCTGGTTCAGCTGGTCGTGATACACGTGGATTGATCCGTCTTCACCAATTCCACAAGGTTGAAATGGTCAAATTCTCAAAACCAGAAAGCTCATACGATGAATTGGAAAAAATGGTAGTTAACGCTGAAAATATCCTTCAAAAACTTAACTTGCCATACCGTGTCATCACTTTATGTACTGGCGATATGGGATTCTCAGCTGCTAAAACCTACGACTTGGAAGTTTGGATTCCAGCACAAAACACTTACCGCGAAATTTCTTCATGTTCAAACACAGAAGATTTCCAAGCCCGTCGTGCACAAATCCGCTATCGTGACGAAGCTGATGGTAAAGTAAAACTTCTTCACACTCTCAACGGTTCAGGACTTGCTGTTGGACGTACAGTAGCCGCTATCCTTGAAAACTATCAAAACGAAGATGGTTCAGTAACTATCCCTGAAGTTCTTCGTCCTTACATGGGTGGTACTGAAGTAATTGCACCAAAATAACAAGGAAAATCTCCAGAAAGAACCTGGAGATTTTTTAGTTTTTATTAGCTTTCTCGAAATAGGGTTTCAACTTATCAAATCCATCAGCAAGCTCTTCTACTAACTCTTCCATAGTTTTACTAGTAGTCACTACCACATCATACTTAACCAATACCTTGCGGATACGACCATCTTTAACTGCTGCTTTAAGCATCTGACGATTCTCTTCAGTTCCTTCTACACGATGACTGACACCATCTTCCTGGGCAAAATAGTATAGAGAGGGGGCAATCGGTAAGTCTAGGACCTTATGTTGCTTAGCTAGAGTGGTGTCTGATTTTTTCCGTTCGACAAAGCTAACCTCAACTGAAATCCCCCATTTTTCAGGCTGACCATAAAGGCGAATCGCCATGGCAACATCGTCTAAACTGTTCTCAGGGGCCCTATAATAGCACCAAAAGTGTGGGCGACATATTTGTGCCTGATTGGCCCAATTACTGACACGATCCATCTTAAAGGGTGCCAAACGCTCCTCTAGAAGTTTTGCTAAAGTCTGCATTTCCTTACGAGCTGCTTGACCAAGTGCCTTGAGCACTTCCATCTCTTCTTGATGCGGACCCGCTTTTTCAGGTTTGATATACTTAACCCCTTGTTTAGATAAATAAGCTTTAATATTTTCTAACATCATTTTCTCCTTACAATGACAAAAGACCAACCCATAAAGATTCTATTCTGGTTGGTCTTTTTTTTATTTACGTTTACGAGCAATCAAGTGGATTGGTGTTCCTTCAAAACCAAAGGCCTGACGAATTTGATTTTCCAAGAAACGCATGTATGAGAAGTGCATAAGCTCTTCTTCATTGACAAAGATCACAAATGTTGGTGGTTTAACCGAAACTTGTGTGCCGTAGAAAATCTTAAGGCGTTTTCCTTTGTCAGTTGGTGTTGGGTTGATGGCAATGGCATCCATGATAACATCATTCAAGACAGCCGATGAAATACGACGGTTTTGACTCTCACTGATGCGTTTAATCATCTCTGGCAACTTGTTAAGACGTTGTTTAGTTTCAGCCGATACAAAGATAATTGGTGCATAGCTCAAAAATTGGAACTGCTCACGGATATCCGCTTCCCAGTTAGCAACGGTATGATTGTCTTTCTTAATCGTATCCCATTTGTTAACTACGATGATAATCCCTTTACCAGCTTCATGGGCAAAACCAGCAATACGCTTGTCATACTCACGGATACCTTCCTCGGCATTGATAACCATAAGAACAATATCAGAACGGTCAATGGCACGCATAGAACGCATGACAGAGTATTTCTCTGTATTTTCATAAACCTTACCAGATTTACGCATACCAGCGGTGTCAATCATGGTATACTCTTGACCTTCACTGTCCACAAAGTTTGTATCAATGGCATCGCGAGTCGTACCAGCAATTGGGCTAGCAATTACACGGTCCTCCCCCAAAATGGCGTTAATCAAACTTGATTTTCCGACGTTTGGACGTCCAATCAAACTGAAACGGATGATATCTGGATTTTCTTCTTCAACTTCTGTTGGGAGGTTTTCAACGATAGCGTCGAGAACATCCCCTGTACCGATACCGTGAACAGATGAAACTGGATAGGGATCACCAAGACCAAGAGAATAGAAATCATAGATATCTGCACGCATCTCAGGGTTATCCACTTTATTTACCGCCAAGATAACTGGCTTGTTGGTCTTATAAAGAATACGGGCAACGTACTCATCCGCATCTGTCACACCTTCCTTACCTGAAACGACAAAGACAATAACGTCAGCTTCAGTCATGGCGATGTCAGCTTGGTGCTTAATTTGTTCCATAAATGGTGCATCAACATCATCGATACCACCAGTATCAATCAAGCTAAACTGGCGATTAAGCCATTCAGCAGAGGTATAAATACGGTCACGTGTTACCCCTTCAACGTCTTCGACGATAGAGATACGTTCACCCGCAATTCGGTTAAATAGGGTCGATTTCCCAACATTTGGGCGACCCACGATAGCAACTGTAGGTAATGTCATATGTTTAAGTCCCTGATTAAAATAGGGATTCCTTTCTTCATTTAGCAGTCTCACTTCCACCAAGGGAAGCAAACTCTCTTATTCTTTATCATTATGAGATTCAACTTAGCGGCGATTAACACCCTTCAAGTGAACCTCTTTGGCAAGAAAACGAACACGCTCCATCACACGTTTGGCCTGCCAAGTCTCGTCTCCTTGACGTCCATTGGATAGCTTAGCTTCTAAATCCGCAAAACTATAGTTAGACGTAAAGAAGGTAGGCAGCTCTTCAATCATACGATGCTGGAGGATGACTTGCAAAACATCATCCCTAATCCAAGAAGAGAATTGCTCTGCACCAATATCATCTAGAACCAAAACTTCTGCTTGTTTGACAGCGTCTATTTGTTCCTTGACAGAACCGTCCTTAATTCCATTTTTAACATCAATGGTAAAAGATGGGTAATGAATAATGGTCGTCGCAACCTTCTTGGTTTCGGAAAGTTCATGAGCCATAGCAGCCAACATGAAGGATTTTCCAACCCCCATGTCTCCGTAGATGTAGAGGCCTTTCTGGTCTGGACTAGGGTAATTCGCCACAAAATCCACGAGACTCTCAAAGGTATCCACACGCGCCACATCATCTAGAGCAATATCCGCAAAGGTAATCTTACGATAAGACTGAGGCAGACTCACCAAATTAATCCGTTTAGCGATAGCCTGTTGTTCTTGTTGCTCTTTGAGCTGACGCGTCTCCTTATAGGTCACATCAGCGTAGCCTTCATTCATGGTCAGAATCGGCTCATACCCTTTGGCAATATAGGAGGCATCACCTTCTTTGACTTTACGGCATTCCACCAGGAATTGATTAAACTTAGGAAGACTACGTTTGATTTCATCCTGGCTTAGGCTATGCTCTTGAATAAAGCTAGCCACTCTTGGATCCGACAAAATTTGCTTCGTTAAATCTGTTGTATTGCCAGACCCATGATGCCCTGTTCGGTTTAGGGTTTGTCCAACTCTTTCCATAGGCTACTCCTTTCCTTTTTCTAGTTTTGCCAAAGCCCGACGTCTAATTTCATCCAATTTAGCCTGATCAGCCTGACTGGTTTGATTATCATAATCTGGATTACTCCAGCTCGGCACATTTGTTTTCTTCTTAGAATCAGCTTTTGCTTGTTGTGATTTCTTGTTGTAACCACTACGCAAAGCTAAAAGCCCTTGTTCGGCAGTGAGAATATTCTTAAAGTCAAAGTCGTTAGCAAGTTTAGAGATATACTCTCGATTCACATTCGTCGAACGTGTCCGTCCCAAACTGTAGGCAACCATGAGGTTAATGACCTCATCCATAAAGCCTCTTTGTGCCAAATCTGTGAGAATCTTCTTCTCAGAATTAGTCACAGCACCACCAGGACCCTTGGCACTTTGTAGATAATCTATAGGTTTTTCAGACCTAACCGCTTTAAGAATCTTTTCTTCAGTCTCCGTCAAAGCAGAGTCACCACCCAATTTTTGAGCTTGTGCCTGCTCTAATTGCACCTGCATACGCTTGACAATAATCTGATGGTTCACAGCTGTTTTTTTAGCCAAGAGATAGGTATCATACCAATTCATATGATGAATCTCAGACAATTTATAGATTTCAGGCACATCTGCCTTTTCATCTGAAAAGACAAGACCATCAGCCTGCATCCGATTCCTAAAACTAGTTAAATCAAATGAATTTTTAGGCTTGATTTCAGACACAGACTTTTGAGCCAAACGCTCATCGGTAAAGACATCCGAAAAACGTTTAGATAAATCTTGCAATCCTTGGAGACCTGCCGGTTTCAAAGCGTCTACTGCTGGTTCACTAATCTTTTGCTCGAGAAGTGAACTATAAACGGCATGTTTTAGAAACTGCTCAATTGTTAAGGGAGACTTAAGCTCTATCACATAAAACCCTTGAGGTGACTGGTAAAAGACCAAGAGATCTACTGCTGTCAGAACCGCTAGTGCTTCTTGAAGGGGCTGCATTCCAAAGTTAAGGTGATTCAGAATAGCCGCAAACTTATGGCGGCGATTACCATTGTCATAAAAAGCCACGAAATACTGGTAGAGAGCGTATCCCTCACTCCCAATAATGGGATAATAGCAACGCATTAAACTTGCCTGATCGGGAACGATAACCTGATTACCAACATAGACAAATTCTTCAATAGGTCTCATTTTTTAGACTCTTTTTTCGCACGTACAGTCTTGGTGATTTCTTGAAGTAACTCTTCAATCTCATCAACATCTTTGAAAGAACGGTAGACACTAGCAAAACGTACATAAGTAATTTCATCAAGGTCAGCGAGTTCTTTCATCACTAAATTCCCAATGACATCACTATCAACCTCTCCATCATGGTTACGGCGAATATTTTGCTCAATACGGGTGATGGCATTTTCGATATCCTCACTAGAAACCGGACGCTTCTGAGCACTCATCAAGATACCATTGAAAATCTTATCGCGAGAGAATTGTTCACGAGTACCGTCTTTTTTGACAACCAAAAGTGGAACTTCTTCCACACGCTCAAAAGTTGTAAAACGAGCATGACAAGAATCACACTCACGACGACGACGAATGGTATTCCCATCCTCTGCCTGACGGCTATCGATAACACTAGATTTATTATGTTGACATTTTGGACAACGCATGCACTTCACCACCAATCTTTGAAATTCGGTACTCTATTTTACCATAAAAACACATAAAAAGCACGCTCTAAACGAGGCGTGCTCACGACCAAGAATCACTCTAAGACTCTTATAAATTGATTTAAAGCTCAAGTTGAGGTGTCGTCGTTTCTCCATCCGCAAATGGAATGTAAAGGTCGAAACGTGTTCCAACACCAAGTTCAGAACTAACATCGATACGGCAGCGATAAGCTTCCACAATTTGGTAAAGGATTGACAAACCAATACCAACACCAGATTGTGTTGTCGTACGATTACGTGCCTTATCTGAACGATAGAAGCGTTCAAAGATATGCTCAATATCTTCTTTAGAAATCCCTTCACCATTATCTTGTACTTGTACCAACATGTCATCTTCCAGAGCCTTAATTGTAACCTGGATTTCCTTGTTAACAGGAGAATACTTGACCGCATTATCAATCAAAATAGTAATCGCCTGTTCAAAGTGTTGACTGTAAATCTGTGCTGGACGCTCTGAGCTCTCAAAATCATTGAGATAGAATTGGTAATCTTCATGCAAGACACGGAAGTTACCAATAACCGTACGGATTGAAGAATTCAAATCACACGTATCATTTCTATGATTTTCAAATGATCCTTTGACACGGATAGAATCCAACATATCATTAATCATAATCGTCATACGGTTAGCCTCGTGACTTGCAGCCTCAAGACTCTCCTCAAGAATCTCAGGGTCATTTTTACCCCAACGTTGCAAGAGGTCCATATGGCCCTTGATAACCGCAATCGGCGTACGTAATTCATGACTAACGTCACTCAAGAAACGCATCTGCATCTGATTATTTTCTTGGATTTTATCCATCATACGGTTAAAGTTAACCGCCAAATCACCAATTTCATCGTGACTTTCAATCTTAGAACGAAGTTCCAAATCACTTGGCGAATCGGTGATAACTCCCATCGTTTCGTGCAGCTGTCTCATCGGACGAAGAATAGATGTCAAGACAACCACAGTTGCTGCGATAACTAGGACCGTCATCCCCACTTCTAGGAAAATCAATAAGAAAATCAAACGCTCTTTCAGAGCATAGTAGAATTCCAAATCATGGAAAATCTGAGCATAACCAACGATGGTCTTTTTATCCTTACCGTAAATTGGAACTTGTAGTAAGAAACCACGCTTTCCTTTATAGGACACTGACTTCAGTTTGTTTACTTCAGACATGCCTGGAGGAGAGTCTGTGTTTTCCTCAGAAGTAAAGATAAACGTTCCCTTTTTGTCATAAACAAAAACAGATTGGTTAGAAAATAATTTATTAGAAATTGCAACTTGACCATCCAAAGAGTGCTTTTCAGAAAGCACACCGTTAATGATTGATGCATAGATATTTTTAGGCGAATAAAGGGCCGCTAAAAGCGGTTCTGGACTCAGCTCTTCATCAGAATCCCAGTCCTTTTCGATATAAGTAACAACTTTCGAAATTGTATTATTTACATTTTGACGTTCACGTTGCAAAAGAAGCGTATTGGCCGAGAAAACAACAACCAGAGTGAACATCGACAATACAAGAAAGAAGACCACAGCAGTTGTCATGGTCAACTTTTTTCTAATGGTTACTTTACCAAATAATTTATCTTGTAATTTACTCATTTTTCACGGATAACGTAACCCATTCCTCGCACTGTTTGAATGTATGATTCCTTACCTGGAACATCGATTTTTCCACGCAAGTAACGAATATAAACATCTACAACGTTTGTTTCGATTGCATCATCATATTTCCAAACTTGAAGCAAGAGTTCCTCACGGGTCATCACTTGGTTCATATTGCTCAAAAGTGTGTTCAACAAATCAAACTCACGTTTTGTCAATGGAATTGCTTCATCACCACGAACAACTGTACGATTTTGAACATCCAATTTCAAATCACGATAAGTTGACGCTTTAGCTGGTGCATTCTTAGCAGCTTCGATATCTTGGCGACGGAAGGTTGCACGAATACGTGCCAATAGTTCTTCAATCGCAAAAGGTTTTACAATATAGTCATCAGCACCACGGTCCAAACCAGCAACAATGTCCATGATTGAATCGCGGGCTGTCATCATCATAATATAAGTATCTTTTTCTTGTTGGAGACGACGTGTTACTTCAAAACCGTCCATCTCAGGCAACATAAGGTCCAAGAGAATAAGATCGAAATCTTTCTCGAGTGCCATTTCAAGTCCTTCACGTCCGTTGTCTGCTGTCACAACGTCGTATCCTTCGTGTTGAAGTTCAAGAGAGACAAAACGAGCAAGGTTTTTCTCATCTTCAACAATCAAAATGCGTTTGCTCATAATAAGTATTTACCACTTTCTTAAAATTTTTTGACTTCTATTTCCCTTAAAAAGTCTGTAGATTTACCCTATAAATAAATCCGAAAATTAACTTCTAATGATATAATAATATAGTTTTTTAAAATTGTCAAACATTTTTAGTTTGTTTTTTTGAATTAATTTTCGTCAAATAGACCGTTCAATTGGGCAAAGGGATTACTTGCCTCTTTTTTCTTCTGTTGAAGTGCGGCAAAGTCCTCTTCTGACAAGACTTCCCAGTCATTACCTGAGAGCGAAATTTGTCCTGATTCTTCCTCAGGCGTTAATACTCTCAAAGGAATATTAAGAAGAATATTATCTAGAATACTCTCATCAAGATTAATGGTATCTCCATCCAAGATAAGAACTAGATTTTCTTCGACTAATTCCTTTTGAAGAGCAGCATCTGCCTCTTGTATAAAGGTTTCTGAAACCGGATAGTTAAAGCTAAGTGTCACAGGTTCAAGTGAACGGCTAGATGGCAAGGTAATATCATAGCTAAGTTGATAGTCCAAAAGGTACAAGCCATTATCATAGGCTACCTGACCACTTGCTTGAATCTGTTCAAGATTTAAAACTTGATCATAGCGTTCTTTAATAGACTCCAACAAAGAAGGTGCTTCGGTAAAGGCGAGCCCCTCTGGAGACTTTCTAACTTCTGAAAGATAAATCATTCTTAATCCTCAAATTAAATTTCCCCATAGGGATCTATTTTCAATCCACAAGACCATAATCCCCTACATTCACTTTTCATTAGAGAGCATGATTATGATTTTAGACTTAATTAGTATTATATCAAATTTTTAAGAAAAAATAACACCTTTAATATTACATATTTCTTAAACTTAGAACTTTTTTCAAAGCTAATGAGAAACTTACTCAGACCCAGTTTCCATCTGTCCTATAGAGTTAGATGAAAGCTCTTAATTATGGTAAAATAAGAGCATTGAAACTAGATAAAAGGAATATATAATGACACCTGAAGATTTTTACAAGGCTCTGAAAGAACTGGGGTTCGATCTCAGCCAAAAACAAAAAGACCAATTCCAACGCTACTTTGAGCTTTTGGTAGAATGGAACGAAAAGATCAACCTTACTGCAATCACAGAAAGAGACGAGGTCTACCTCAAACATTTCTATGATTCTCTGGCTCCTGTTCTTCAAGGGCATATTAAAAATCAAAGTATTCGACTTCTGGATATCGGAGCTGGAGCTGGATTTCCAAGTCTCCCTATGAAAATCCTTTGCCCTGAGCTTGATGTGACTATCATCGACTCTCTTAATAAACGCATCAATTTCCTCAATCTCTTGGCTGATGAACTTGAGCTCAGCGGTGTTCACTTCTATCATGGACGTGCAGAGGATTTTGGACAAGACAAGGCCTTCCGTGCTCAGTTTGATATTGTTACTGCCCGTGCCGTCGCACGCATGCAGGTTCTCTCAGAATTGACCATTCCTTTCTTGAAGGTTGGTGGACAACTTATTGCACTTAAAGCTGCAGCAGCTGATGAAGAGTTAGCCGATGCTAAAAATGCCTTGAACTCGCTTTTTGCCAAGCCTATTCTCAACGAGAACTACAGACTGCCAAATGGGGATGGACGTAATGTCACTATTGTCGATAAGAAAAAAGAAACCCCAAATAAGTACCCACGTCGTGCTGGAATTCCTAACAAGAAGCCGCTATAACGTTTATCCAAGGAGGTGTCTTACTCCTTGGATTATTATTTACTCTTATGATAACTCGGAGGTTTTCATTGATCAATCGTCTTTCTGTCACGCAAAAGCTGGTGCTCAGCTTTGTCTTTGTCATTATAGTGGGGAGTATTTTACTTAGCCTTCCCATAAGCCACTATGCTAATAGTCCAGAAACAAGCTACCTGGATCATCTCTTCAATACTGTGTCAATGGTCTGTGTAACTGGACTTTCTGTTGTCCCGGTCAGTAAGGCTTACAATGGTCTCGGTCAAATTTTCTCTATGCTTCTCATGCAGACGGGAGGACTTGGGCTCGTCTCTCTTATAGCCTTTAGCACCTATACCCTGAAAAATAAATTAGGACTGAGTGATCAAGATCTCCTTCAATCCGCACTTAGCAGGGATAACCAAAAAGATTTGAAAGCTTATCTTTTTAAGGTATATAAAATTACTTTTTCTATTGAAGCTTTAGCAGCACTTGTGATCATGACTGATTTCGTTCCTCGTTTTGGACTTGGTCACGGCATTTTTAATAGTCTCTTTCTAGCTGTCTCTGCCTTTTGTAATGCTGGATTTGACAACTTAGGTTCTAACAGTTTACAGGATTATGCAACCAATCCAACCATTAACCTTGCTGTAGCTTTTCTCATTATGTCTGGAAGTTTGGGATTTGCAGTTTGGATTGATTTGATTCAACTAATAAGACGCTATATGACAGATCGTCCTAGGAACTGGAAATTAGCTTGTAGGCCTTTCAGCAATCAAAGCCGTCTTGTTCTTATAAGTACAGGCTGTCTCCTCTTAGGAGGAACACTACTTGCTTGGTTACTGGAAATGGATAACTCTAAGACAATCGGTACTCTCAATGTCTGGCAACAACTTCTGGTGAGTTTCTTTCAGACTGTAACCATGCGTACCGCTGGCTTTGCAACTATTTCCTATACCAATGCCGATTTCTCCACAAATCTTCTTTTTATGATTCAAATGATTATTGGGGGTGGTCCTGGAGGAACTGCGGGTGGTATCAAGGTGACAACTGCCTCTATCATGTTCCTACTTTTTAAGTCAGAGCTATCTGGTAACTCGAGCGTTGTTTTTCGAAATCGTATTATATCTAATAAGACTGTTTTACAAGCATTCACAGTTATACTCTTTTTCCTAACAATGCTCTTTGTCGGCTATGTTATTTTGCTGGAGACTAATCCTACACTATCGCCCCTAGGCCTACTTTTTGAGAGTGTGTCAGCCATTGCTACCGTTGGTGTTTCAATGGATTTGACCCCTAATCTAAATACTCTAGGACGACTCGTTATCATGTCTCTGATGTTCATTGGCCGTGTTGGACCTATCACTGTTCTCTTGAGCTTGATGACAAAAAAAGAAAAGCATGTCTCTTATGCCCCAACTGATATTTCAGTTGGCTAAACAATTTTATTCATTGACAATATTCTGAAAGGATTTTATATGAAAACACAAATTATTGGGGTCCTCGGTTTGGGAATCTTTGGACAAACCATTGCAACCGAACTCTCCTTTTTTGGACAAGACGTTATTGCCTTAGATAATAACTCTACAACAATTGATTCCCTTGCTGATCAGGTGACTAAGGCCGCTGTTGGTGACATTACTGACATTGACTTTCTACGTTCTGCTGGTATTGATACTTGCGATACGGTTATTATTGCAACTGGGGAACACCTAGAATCGTCTGCGCTAGCGCTCCTGCAATGTAAAAAACTTGGTATTACAAATATTATTGCTAAAGCTATGAATAACAATTATGAGGAAGTCCTTTACGGAATGGGGGCCAACTGGGTCATCACTCCTGAGCGTAGCACAGCAAAAGACTTGGCTTCAAACATCCTCCGTTATAACATTTCAAATGTTTTTCATTTAGAGGACGACGTAGCTTTAATTGAACTTAAAATTCCAAAGGAATGGGCTGGAAAGTCCTTGCATACATTAAATCTAAGACAAAATTATAACATCAACGTTATTGGTTTTAGAGATGAGCAAAATGGCAAGTTAAACACTCACTTTGACCCAAGTAAGAAACTACCTGACGACGGAATCATCCTAGTTGTCGCCGACAATCGGACACTAGAAAAATTTGATTATCTAGGCTATTTGAAATAACAAAAAACGCTCCAATCTCGTTCATCTGGACAAGATGGGAACGTTTTTTATTATGCTTAATGGCAGATTCTCTCTATGCTAAGAGCATTATCCCCATGGATTATAAAAGCGACCATGATTGAAGAAGATTAATCCAATACTAATCCCAAATATAAGGATAGCTGATAGGATGACAAGGTAATCTTGTTTCATCAAAGATTTATGAACATACCATGTACGTTTTTTGTAGCGACCAAATCGTCGTAACTCCATGGCTGTCGATATGGTATCAATTCGTTCGAGAGATGAAAAAATTAGTGGAAGAACAATTTGGAGATTCCCGCGAATGCGTTTGACCAATCCCACCTTTTGCGACAAATCCAAACCACGAGCCTCCTGAGCCTTACGAATCGTAAAGAATTCTTCTTGAACATCTGGAATATAACGCAAGGTTAAACTCACGGAATAGGCAAATTTATAAGGAACCCTAATTTGATTCAGGCTAGCCGCAAACTGACTGGGATGAGTGGTCATAAGAAATAGAATGGCAAGAGGGACCGTTGAAAAATACTTGAGCAATAGATTTGCAAGGTAAAAAAGCTCCTGACTGGTTAGATAGAAACGCCCCCAGCCTTCAATAAGAACCGCCTTAGCCCCGTAAATTTCTTCACCATAACCAGGTGCGAAAAGGTAGACCATAAGTAAATTAAAGAGAGCAATTGATCCAATAATCTTAACAACGAAAGAAATATCTCGCCAACGAATTTTGGCCAAATAAAAGAGATAAATAGAAAGTAAGCCTACTGCTAGAATAAAACGTGGGTCATAGGTTGCCATACAAGCAACCGAAACCAAGATAAAGAAAAGCATCTTACTTGCCCCAGACAAATCATAGAGGAAACCTTGACCTGACTGATAACCAATTAAACGATTAGACATTAGGGCCTCCTTTTTCGATATAATACTGGGTTACTTCTACTGGATCACTTGACAATTTCTGACCCAAAGTATACAGAGATGTCTGCTTGAGATTAGCTGACTCAAGTAAATCCTTCTGATTAAGAATTGTAACAGGATTGTCGTCTGCAATGATTTCCCCCTCAACCACAACGAGACAACGATCACTATATTCCAACATGAGCTGCATGTCATGGGTAATCATCACAATGGTATGGCCTTGCTTCTGAAGACTGTCCAAGAAATTCATGATATCTGTGTAAGTCTTGTAATCTTGACCAGCCGTTGGCTCATCCAAAATAATGATTTCAGGTTTCAAGACCAAGATAGACGCAATGGTCACACGCTTTTTCTGACCAAAGGAAAGCGCAGAAATAGGCCATTTACGAAAACTATAGAGGCCACAAGTCTTCAGGACCTCATGAACACGCTCTTCAACCTCAGTTTCTTCAATCCCTCGCAAGCGTAAACCAAGAGCCACTTCATCAAAAATCATAGTTTGGCTAATCATCTGATTAGGGTTTTGCAAAACAAAACCTATACGCTCTGAACGCTCGGCGATGCTATCCTGACTGATATCCTGACCCTTGTAAGTTAATTTCCCTTGACTAGGGACAAAACCGCATAGAGCCTTGGCAAGCGTCGACTTTCCAGCCCCATTTTTACCGACAATCGCTAGTCGCTCACCTTTTTTCAAGCTAAAAGACATATCCTCTATAATCGCTGGATTATCCCCATAGGAAACGCTAAGCCCCTCAACCTTCAAAATAGAATCACTTGAACTGTCTCTTTTATCTTTCAAAACTCTATCTGGTAGAACAAGGCCAGATAAGTCTAAAGCATCCAATTGACTAAGATTTTGTGCATCTCTTGTGTCAAATCCCAACTGACGTAAAACCGTCACATATAGAGGTTCGCGAATCCCATTTTCCAGTAAGAGAGTACTTGATAAAAGCTCATCTGGGCTACCGTTAAAGAGGAGGGTACCATCATTGACCAGTAAAATCCGGTCAACAGGACGATAAAGAACATCTTCTAGACGATGCTCAATAATAATTGTTGTAGCTCCCACCTCTTTGTGGATTTTATCAATGAGGTCAATGGTTTCCTGTCCTGATTTAGGATCTAAATTTGCTAGAGGCTCATCAAATAAAAGAATAGGACTCTCATCAATCAAGACTCCAGCCAAACTAACTCGTTGTTTTTGGCCACCTGATAAGTCTTGAGGGCGGTGATTCAAAAGAGAAGTCAAGTCTAGACGTTCAGCCCAGAGAGCTACCTTATCCTTCATCTCACTTTGATTAGCACAATCATTTTCCAAGGCAAAAGCCAAATCCTCGGCTACTGTTAAGCCAATAAACTGACCATCTGGATCCTGCAATACCGTAGATACTAACTGTGACTTATCATAGATAGATTGCTTGAAAATATTCTGTCCAGCTATCCTTACCTGGCCTTGTGCCTGGCCTTTATGGATATTAGGTATGATACCATTGAGACACTGAGCCAGGGTAGACTTTCCGCTACCAGAAGGGCCTAAAATGAGCACTTTCTCGCCTTTGACAATATCAAAGCTGATATCTTTAAGCGTCGCTTCTGCTTGCGCATCATATTGAAATGTAAACTGATTAAAACTAATGTATTTATCCATGTTTCTACTAAAAAAGAGAGGAGGTATCAAAGCAAACTGACAGTCCCACTCTCCTATGATTCATGCTAGTCTTTGGTAAGACTACCAGATTGTGTACGTGAGCTAGCATAGATTGCAAGAAGGAGGGTTCCTCCGATTGCAATTGTAATAAAGTTGGCTACGCCAGCTACAAAACTTTGTGCATAAAGATATGACCAGGCTTGTGCGAATTGGAGTCTATCACCAATAGGGGTAACGATACCATAGGCAATAAGGAGGGCCAATGCTTGTGCTAGGTTAAACCAAATCATACTCATCAAAGAAAACTTGCCAGTTGTCACATCATATTTTTTGTTGAATAGACCAATTACAAGACCTGTAATGGCACTTGCAAACACCCAAGCCCATGAGATATTTCCGTATTGAATACCATCTTTAAGCGCATGCCCAATAAAGCCCATAAAGAAACCAGTAATAGGCCCAAAAATCACTGAGAATAGGGCTTGAACAGCATACTGAAGTTGGATGCTGGTATTCCCAAAAATAGGAATATTAACAAACATACCAATGATAATAAAGAGTGCTGCACCAATACCTGTCGCAACTACTGTACGAATTGAATTATTTTTCATAATCTTACTTTAATCTCCTAAATGTTTGATTTCAATGTGCCAGTTAGCCCCCACACCAACATTATAGGCCTTGGCAAAAGACCCCTGGTTTATGGCTAAGCCAACACGATAAAGGGAATTGATATAAATAATTGGCTGACCGATACGAACATCCGCAAAAGATTTCCCATAGGTAACTTGATTTTGGTAGACCAACATATCATTGTTAAAGATGGTCACCTCGAATCGATCACCAAAGTTTGGTTCCAAGGCATAAAAGTCATCACGTGTGATAGAGGTCCAAAGAGAGCCGAAACGGACGTCCAAAATGTCAATTGCACCACGAACCAAATTATCCTCTATGATGGTTTCAACCACTGAAAGCTCTAGAATTTTGTCCACAGGTAACTCAGGACCTACTTCTTCAAAACTGATATGACCAGAAGCTAATTTGGCACCTGTATAGGCATAAACATCACGACCATGGAAGGTATAAGACAGCCCCGTATTACTACGACGATTCTCAACTTCTGAAATTTCACGGACAGCAACGATACCGACATCCTTCTTGATATAAGAAAGTGTTCCGTTATCTGGTGTGACGATATATTGCCCCGTCTTTGTTAAGGCAACCACACTTTTACGTGATGAGCCTACACCTGGATCAACTACCGAAACAAAGGTTGTTCCCTTTGGCCAGTACTCGACAGTCTGAAACAGACGATAGGAAGCTTCAAAAGTGTTGTAGGGTGTAATATCATGTGTAAGGTGATGAACTCCCAAACTTGGTTCTACTTGAAGGGCCACACCAATCATGGCCGAAACAGCACCGTCAACCAAACCAAAGTCTGATTGAAGCACCAATAAATTATTAGTCATAAATGTTTCACCTTCTCTCTTTGAACGGTTTATTTTATCATATTTTATGGGCTTTTTAAAGATGATAGATTCTTGAGCTAGCTATAGTCTTTGACTATGTTTTCTCCAAAATCAAAAAGCCAGCCAAATAGGCCGACCTTATACAATTATCTATACTTTCTTCCAACGGCTCTTTTCTGCTACTGCTGTAAAAAGCACGTCTGTTGAAGAGTTAAGGGCTGTTTCACAAGAGTCTTGGATGACACCTACGATAAAGCCAACACCAACAACTTGCATGGCCAAATCATTTGAGATACCAAAGAGGCTACATGCTACTGGCACTAATAGAAGGGATCCTCCAGCAATACCTGAGGCACCACAGGCAGAAATAGCTGAAACCACACTAAGAATGAGTGCTGTCGCAAAATCGACCTGAATTCCCAAAGTCGTTACTGCAGCAAGAGTTAAGACATTGATTGTCACGGCTGCCCCAGCCATATTAATAGTTGACCCCAAAGGAATAGAAACTGAATAGGTATCAGGATTTAAACCAAGATCTTTACAAAGCTGAAGGTTAACAGGAATATTAGCTGCTGACGAGCGAGTAAAGAAGGCTGTAATCCCAGAGTCTTTCAAACAACGGAAAACCAGTGGGAAAGGATTTTTACCCATCATCACAAAAGCAATGATAGGATTAACAACCAAGGCAACAAAGGCCATTGTTCCCACTAAAACAAGGATTAGGACACCATAATCCACCAAAACACCAACACCATTCTCAGAAATAGTATTAAAGACAAGACCAAGGATACCAAATGGTGCCAAGTTAATAATCCAACGAACGATTTGTGAAGTTACTTCTGCCAAGGTATGTAGCAAATCTTTCGTGTGATTGCTAGCTGTTCGCATGGCGAAACCAAAGACAACCGCCCATACTAAAACACCAATGTAGTTGGCTTGGGCCAAGGCATTGACAGGGTTATCCACCATCTTAAGCAACAAATCTTTAAAGACTTCTCCCACACCTTGAGGTGCCGTCGCTTTAGTCGCTGCCGCTGCTCCCAACTTCAGAGAAATTGGAAAAACATAGTGAGAAATCACAGCCGTCAATGCTGCCGCAAAGGTCCCAAAGAGATAAAGAACAATAACTGTCTTCATGTTGCTTTGTTGCCCTTCTCGCGTTTGAGAAAGGGCATTGGCTACCAAGGCAAAGACCAAGAGTGGAGCAATTGCCTTCAAGCCACCAACAAACATATCCCCTAAGAGACCAATCACCGTAAACTTAGGAACAAGCAAACCAAGTACAGCTCCAATTACCACACCAATGGCAATACGCTTGATTAGACTGGTCCTATTCCAAGTTGAAATAAATCGTTTCATAACTCATTAACTCCTTTTTATGGTTAGCTCAACCATAAAGTATTCGATAGCTTCCATACTATGATAAATATCTGAAATCGTCAAGACATGAGAAAAGCCTGTGGCATACAGGCTCTCAAATCCTATTTATGACTCAATTTACGGGTCAAGAAATCACCCAAGAATTGGATAAGGAAAATCAAAATCAAAATCAAGAAAGTTGCCAAAATGGTAACTGAGGTACTAGAACGGTTATATCCATAGTAGATAGCGATGTAACCAAGACCACCGGCACCGATAGCACCGGCCATGGCAGTTTCACCCACAAGGGAAATCAGAGTTACGGTTGATACACGAACCAACTCAGGTAGACCTTCACCAAGGTAAACTTTAATCGTATCCCAAAGTGTTGCGCCACTAGCTTGTGCTGCTTCAATAACGCCACGATCAAGATCTGCAAGCACCACCTGTACTTGACGTGCAAAGAATGGGAAAGTCGCAGCTGACAATGGAACCAAGGCCGCTGTCATACCAAGGTTAGTCCCCACGATAAAGTAAGTGAAGCCTTTCAAAATTGCCAAGAGGATGATGAAAGGAATGGCACGGAAGATTGAAGTGATTTTATCCAAGATTTGGAAAACAAATTTATTTTCAATGACTCCACGAGGACCTGTCAATACCAAGAAGAGCCCCATAACAAGACCAAGAAGCCCCCCAATGATAAAGGAAATAACTGTCATATAGAGAGTCGCATAGATGGCATCTGGCCAAGAGTTAACCCCCTGCATACCAATACGATAAATATCTGGAAAGTTTTGTTGAATCCAATCTGCCATTATTGGGCTCCTTTCTTAAGTACTTGCAAGCTGACACCTGCATTTTCAATCGCTTTTTGAGCAGCAAGAACCTTATCTGCCTCACCATCCAATACAACGACCAATTCACCAACAGGTGTATCACCTAGAATCTCAACGTTACCGTAAAGGATGTTACTTGAAACTCCGTAATCTTTGAAAATTTCAGTCAAGAGTGGCTCATCTGTTGAAGAACCAGCATATTTAAGTTGAACGAGAAGGGCTGAGCTTGGTAAGTTTTTCACTAAGGGTTGTGCATTAATCTTAGTCAAAGCATCTTCAATCCCTGCTGCAGTTTCAATAAATTCTTGTGTCAAATCTTCTTGTGGATTTGAGAAGATATCAAGAACACTGCCCTCTTCCAAAAGTTGACCATTTTGCATAACAGCCACACGGTTACAAATGTCTTTAACAATTTGCATTTCGTGGGTGATCATAACCACTGTCAAACCAAGCTTTTTATTCAAATCCTGCAAAAGTGAAAGGATCTGCTTAGTTGTTTTAGGGTCAAGAGCTGATGTAGACTCATCTGAAATCAAGATTTCAGGATCATTAGCCAAGGCACGCGCAATCGCTACACGTTGTTTTTGACCACCTGATAATTGTGCAGGATAGTTTTCGGCACGATCAGCCAAATCAACCAATTCCAAAAGACCACGAATTTTTTTGTCTTTCTCTTCATTGCTTAGTTTAGAATGACGAAGGGCAAAGGCTACATTTTCATAAGCCGTCTTTTGAGCCATAAGGTTAAAGTGTTGGAAAATCATCCCAATTGTTTGACGTTTCTGACGCAATTCTTTTGTCGACAATTGGACCTTACCATCTGCAAAAGTCACATCTTTACCGATAGTGATTTTACCAGCTGTAGGCACTTGCAAAAGATTGATCGCACGCACAAGGGTAGATTTACCAGCCCCTGAATAACCAACGATTCCGTAAATATCACCTTTTTCAATCTGGATAGACACATCCTTAACCGCTTGAATAGTGCGGCGTTTCTGCGTAAAGGTGATATCAATATTTTTCAAATCAATAATGACATTACTCATAACTTGCAATTAACTCCTTAATTAGTTCAATATGGGTGTAGTAATCTGCTAGACTAACATTTTCATCCCCACCATGGTCACGACTGTTAGCATTCCCTATACCAAAGGCTGCCATAGGAACACCCAAAGCCTGATGAATCATATGCATAGGCCCCGTACCTGCTGCTGTTGGAAGGACAGCGACACCTTCTTCATAAAAGCCTTTTGCTAACTCAATAACATTGACAATAGCTGGATCAGACATATCACTTCGATAACTTTCTTCACCAAGAGTGAAGGTTACCTTGATACGGTCAAATCCTTCTTTTTTGAGGTGAGCCTTAATACATTCCAAAACGTACTCAGGTGTCAAGCCAGGGACCAAACGCATCTCCATCTTAGCTCTGGCTTGAGCTGGTAAGATGGTCTTAACCCCTTGCCCCTGATAACCTGTTGAAATTCCCTCAATAGAAAGAGCAGGCTCAAAATAGTAAGTTTTTAAGAACGCTCGGCGGTCACTTTCTAAAATGGGTAGTTTTAAGCCGTAAATCCTACGAAGACTGTCTGCATTTTCAATGGCATAAGTTTCGATAAGATTCATCTCTCGTTCGTTTGGTTGGACAATCTTTTCATAGATGCCGTCGATAAGGATACGTCCCTGGTCATCTCTCATGCTTGAGATAGCATTAAGCAAGTACCATGACGCCGATTCAATCACTGCACCAAATTTAGAGTGGATATCAACATCAGCACTCTCGACAGACAAGTCAAAGGTAATAATCCCCTTGTTGCCACCTGTGATTTCCAATTGACCTTTACTATTTCGGTTTCCTTGTTCCCAAACCAATAGGTCTGCTGGAAGAAGGTCATCTCGGTATTTTTCTAAATATTTTTCAAGGTCTGTTGATGCAGATTCTTCAGCACCTTCCATCATAAACGTAATATTTACAGGAAGATCACCAACTTCTCGAATATATTTCCGAAGGGCTGTCAGACGAGCTGTAATATGCCCCTTATCATCATCGACACCACGACCATACATATATCCCTTTCGAATAGTCAGACGGAAAGGTTCATCGGTCCATGGCTGATCATTGTCCGCAGGAACAGTGTCATAGTGTTGATAGAAAATAATTGTTTTCGCATCTGGATTTGGACTCTTGAATTTCGCCAAGACAAAAGGTGCCGTATAGGTCTCGTCAATTGTCACCTCTGCGCCAACACCAGAGAAAATCTCACCAAGATAAGCAGCCACATCATAGAGACCAATATTTTGAGCAAAAATAGATTTTTTAGAAATCAAAGTCCGCAAAACTTCAAAATAGTGCTGAGCAATTTCATCGTTACGAAATTTTCGTAGCTGCTCTTCTTCACTTGAAAATGCCATCAAATCGTCTCCTTCATACACGACAAAACGGCGTGCTCTCACACGCCCTCTGTCCTTAGCTTATTTCTTTGAATTAGCTTTCAATTGATCTTGTGTTGGGGCACCTTTCCATGCTGGAAGGTCAACCTTGTTAGATGCATCATAGATGATTTGCGCTACTTCATCATTTTGGTAGGCTTTAATCAAAGTCTTGATAGCATCAGCTTTATTTGATTTTTCCCAATCTTTATTAGCTGCAATGATATTGACCCAATCTTTTAAATCTTGGCTTGGATCTTCTTGGAAGAGAGTTGTGTCATAGTCAACGTTTTGTTGTTGTGCGTATGAGTTGTTAACAACTGCTGCATCTACAGATGAAAGAGTTTGGGCAGCTTGTTCAGCTGCGATTTCTTTGATATCCAATTTCTTTGGATTTTCAGAAATGTTCTTGATAGTTGCCAATTCACCATCTTTAACATCCAACTTAATCAAACCAGCTGTTTGAAGAAGTGTCAACGCACGGCTTTCGTTTGTACCATCGTTAGGTACTGAGATAGTAGCTCCCTCTGGAAGCTCTTTAACATCCTTATACTTAGCTTTACCGTTTTCAGTTCCTGAGAAAAGGTGGATTGGGCTAAGAAGTGTGTCAGCTGCTGCAACAACATCCCCTTTATTTTCTTTGTTCCAGTTGTTCAAGAAATAAATGTGTTGAAAAGCATTAACATCGATTTCGCCGTTTTTAAGGGCTTCATTTGGTTGGTTGTAGTCTGTGAACTCTTTCAACTCGATAGTAACACCCTTGTCTTTAGCCAATTCTTTGACTTTATCCCACAATGGCTCAGTAGTGTCATCCAAAGTCATGACACCAACTGTCAAAGTTTTATCATCCTTAGCTGATTTGTTACCGCCAGCACCACAAGCAGCCAAAGCTACTGTTGAAGCGACTGCCAATCCTGTAATTCCAATAATTTTTTTAAGTTTCATAATGAACTCCCTTTAATTGTTTTAAGTGTAAAATTATTATCCCATAGGATAAGAATTGTAGCAAATTGTTTATAATTGTATATATCTATAGTTTTTAACTATAACGTGTCCTAGATTTTAATTATATGAAAAAGCTGAGAATCATTCCCAGCTCCTTTCTTATTTTTTACTTGGAACTTTCAAAGCGTCTTTAGTTGGAATATAATCTTTATTTCCAAGGAATTTTTCAGCCAACTTAGCCAAAGTACCATCTTTTTGGAGTTCTTCCAAACGTTTGTTTACAAATTTCTGAAGATCTTTTTGGTTATCTGCGAACAAGAAATAGATGTATGGTTGTTGATCAGATTTAAGCTCAATAGTCTTCAAGTTGCTCAATTTATTGTTTTTGATGATTGCATTAACAGTTGGTGCATCAAAGATCTTGAAGTCGTACTTGCCTTCATTCAAACTTGTCAACATTTGTGTAATATTTTCATTTGTGTAGTTAAGTTCAACTGGCTTGTCTGAATGTTTATCATTAAACTCTGTCAATTGAGTAGCTGTCGATGTTCCTTGAACAACCTGCGTTGAGTGTCCAGCAATATCATCATATTTCTTGATATCACTATTTTTAGGAACAGTCAAAACAGCTGGTGTGGTACCAATTGGATATGAGAAGAGATATTTTTGGTCACGTTCTTCTGAATAAGAGATATTGTTCCCAGCCATTTGGTATTTAGCTGAGTCAAGACCTGTGAAGACTGAAGACCATTCTGTTTTTTGGAATTTCACTTCATATTTGTCAGAGTCTTTGAAGACTGCTTTAGCCACTTCCACATCGTAACCAGTCAATTCACCGTTTTCTTCATATGAGAACGGTGCTGTTGTCCCAACAGTGGCAAAGTTAATTGTTTCTTTAGCACCTGAAGATTTAGATGCTTCTTTTGATGATTTAGATGAACATGCAGCAAGCAAAGCTACTGAAGCAATGGCTACACCTGTGATTCCAAGAATTTTTTTAAGTTTCATAATACTCTCCTTTGAGATTGATTGTTTTTATTGTAACAGAATTCACTAAGCTTAACTAATACTTAAACATAATCAAGGTGATAAGAAAATACTATCACCTAAAAATATCAATTGTTTGACAAAGAAAAAGTCTTTTCCAATATCTAATAATGGATACAAACAGTTAATCTCTAAAAAACTATCTTTAGCATTTGACAGTTTCTGACAATATAGCCCGTACAATCTATCATTCAATGTGAGCACAATATTTTTTACTCACCTATTTTTCCAACTCATTCTCCAGACCTAAGTCCATAGACCTATTTTTAGTAATTTTACAGTTGGGTGTCAAAATCAAACTTTTTTTATGATAAAGTCTTTTTTGGACTAACATCCAAAAGGAGAATTATGATGGAAACAAATAACTATACTACTAATTTACAGCTAGTCTCCCAGGAATATTCCGACGAAAAGACTAGTCTTCAAACCAGAACCAAGAAACTCTTGGAATATTTTTCACCAAAAGACATTTGGAAAATTAAGGGACTGATTGTCGCCTGTCTCGTGGCCTGCTTCCTATATGTCACTTACTTGACCCATTTTTCCTTTGCCTTTCCAGCAACCGTTGTCTTGATAAGTACGATTGAACTGGGCTGCCGTCTATTAGGTGGAAAAGCAAAGGGAATGCGACTTGAATCGGCAATATTTATGGTCACTAGTCTACTACAAGGTTTACAAATTAGTCTTTGGGGTCTGCACGACAACTGGGAGAACGCTCAGATTCTTTGCCTTCATGCGAGTATCCTCCTTTACTTAATGGCACGTACTGAACAAAGTAGTCAAGACCGTTTGGGAATTATGGTTTGGCTAGACCTCATATACACTAGCTGCATCTTCCCACTGAAATATTTCTTTATCGGAGCCTGGACACTACTCTATAAAACAGCACCTAAACAAGAGCTCTCTGAAGAAGAAAAACACGCAGTTCAGAACCACAAATGGATGATTCTCATTAGTATCATGATTGCCTTGGTACTGACTGTATTCGCTGCTAGTCAGCTTAGTCAGGTCTTGCCTGCTTTCGGACAACTTTGGCAACAGTTCTTCCAGACACTTGCTACTCTACTTGATTTTACTATCACCTTCAAGGATAACGGATTATTGTTCTCTCGTTTAATAACTAGTATCCCTCTGGCTCTAGGACTTTTTGCTCAACTCATTGCAACCTATTTGGCAAAAGAAAAGCCACTTAGTCAAAAACGATTTGAAGGCCGTCTTAAAACAACCCGTCAGTTTCCAAAAGTAGCAGCTTATATCGTACTCGGAAGCCTCTGCCTTACTTATGCCCTATTCATATTAACTGCCACTAGTCAAATGGGAGAACTCCTTTCTCTCAACCAAGTCAACATTCCAGCCCATCAAGCCTCACATATTGCTGTTCAGGGCTTCTGGCAATTAGTTCGAGTCTCTACCCTTAACTTGGGAATCCTAGCTGGACTTTACATTTTTTCTAAAGAAAACTTCTTCACCCACAAGGGGCTTCGTTTGCTGAGTACCCTACTCTTTACTTTTGCTAGCCTCTTTGCCCTTATCGCCGGCTGGAAACTCTTTGGCGTTTATATAGCACTCTATGGTGTAACGCCACGTCGCTTACTATCAGGTTGGTTTGTCACAGTACTCTTTATTTGGTGTGTCCTAACACTTATTAGACTTTATAAGCCTATCCAGGCAACCCGTCTCGCTATATTTTATGCAACTATCAGCTTCACCTTGGTTAGCCTCTTAGGTAGCTTTATTTTATAGGTAGCTTTATTTTATAAGAAAAAAGAGTGGAACTAGATTAACTAGTTTCACCCTTTTTATATTGGAGTTATTTTGAATCTCTTGTGGGAAAGGCATACATCACCCAAAGAGCTACTGTTAATGGAGTTGCTTTTAATACAATCCAAGCAACATTGAAATTGGCATCACGCAGACGACGAATTTGAATAGAAATTGTAGGAAGCGCCGTTGCTGCTATAAATAGAATGAAAGCTGTCAATGTAAAGCCAGCAGCTCTTGTTTCCCCAAGTAAGTCCATCAGTAGGAAAATCAAACTACCGATAATTCCATTAATCAAGACAACCCACCAATAGTCTGATCGTTTTGTACGACCATAAAAATCGAGATAGCCTAACCAAAAATTTTTATATGCCTCTAACATGTTTACACCTCTTAATAGTCTGCTACCAGTATACTATATTAATAAGATAGGTGCAAGATGTGAAAATTTAGACTTCTTAAGTTTTCTACATATATAATAGGAAGATTATTTTAAATAAACTGGAATGGATTGAAATTAGGACTGTCTGACTCAATCTGGCCACTCACCATGGTCACTACACGACTGACATGTTGACGTACACTATTGCGGTGAGCAATAAAAATCATTGTTCGTTTAATCTTAGCAAGGTTAGCCATGACCCTGCTTTCAGTATCACTATCGAGACCACTGGTAGCTTCGTCAAAAATCAAGATAGGCTGTTTGGACAAGAGAGCCCTCGCTATAGCCAAGCGTTGTTTTTGACCACCTGATAGACCACCGTCTTCAGATAGTTGGGTCTGAAAGCCTAGTGGCATTTTTTGAATATCCTCTAAGATATCAGCTTGTTGGCAAACCTTAAGAAGCTTTTTCTCGTCAACTTCTCCTTCAAATCCTAATAGCAGATTTTCTAAAATGGTTCCCGTAAACACATAGGTCTGTTGTGGAACATAGGTTACCAACTGGCGCAACTCCGCATGGCTAATAGCATCTTTATCTAGGGTTACATGACCACTAGATTTCGTATAATAACCTGACAACATTTTAGCTAAGGTCGTTTTTCCAGATCCACTTTTACCCATGAGGGCGATTTTCTCACCCTTATGAATCGTTAAATCAATCTTACTAAGAGTCTCTTGCTGATAACTAAAACGGTGACTGACTCCTTTAAAAGCAAGTTGTTTAAAAGATAACTCTTTAAGTTTTCCTTTTTCTTCCTTGTCTACAACATAAACTTCTTGAAGACGATTATTGGCGACTTTGGCTTGCTGAATTTTAGATTGGAGATTGATGATATTAATTAAAGGAGTTGTAAAATAATTTAACAACATATTATAGGTAATCAACTGACCCGCAGAAAGTTGCCTTTCCATGACCAATTGTGCCCCATACCAGAGGATAAAGACATTAGAAACTAACTGAACCCCTGTCTTTAACCCATCCTGCGTTAATTGCCACTTGGCCTTAGACAAGGACTTCTTCAAATAGTCATGGAATTTCACCTCAATTTCCCGATAACGTCTTTCCTCAACCCTCAAGGATTTTAAGGTTTCAATGCCTCGCAAATCATCAATAACAGCGGTATTGACCTGACTATTTGCCTCCATCAATTGATAATTTTCTTTCTCAAAAAGCTTATAGAATGCCAGAATGATTAAAACATAAAGAGGAACTACTGTGAGAGTCATCACAAAAAGTGACTGATTTTGTACAATAAGAGCCACAGCTAGAGTCATCACAATGGTCACATCTAGGAAAATCGATAAAATCGTTGAAGCTAGAGCATCGATAATGGTGTTGGCATCTCCAAAACGTGACGTGATTTCACCAGTACGACGTGAACTAAAGAAACTAATAGGTAAGGAAAGGACATGCTTGATATAAGGAAGAATGACAGCAATGGACAGGTAATTACCCAATCGATGTAGAAGATAATCTTTGAAAAAAGTAAAAACTTGTTGAGCAAGATAAGAGATACATAAGCCTAGCGAAATCATGGTCAGAAGATTATAGGCTTCCTGAGGAATCAAGCGGTCGATAATAGCTTGCAAATAATAAGAACCAATAATATTAACTAGGGTCACTAGAAAACTCAGCAAGACAATAACTGCAATCAAACCCTTACGACGAAACAAAATTGGTAAAAATGAAAGAAGTCCAGGTACATCTTCTTTGTATTTAGTATAGGCTTCTCCTGGAACAAAAAAGAGAGCAACTCCCGTCCACTCTTTGGCAAATTCCTCTAAGGGCATTTTAATGACCTTCTTGCTAGGATCTGGATCACCAATAACAAGCTGCCCCTTGATTTGACCAAACACCGTATAATAATGTTGCAGCCCACCTTCTTTAACCACATGTACAATAAAAGGATAAGATAGGTTTTCTTGTTTAAACAAGTCTAAATCCGCACGAATAGCCTGAGTTTCAAGACCCAACTGCTTGGCCGCTTCCACCAAACCAAGCGCAGAAGTACCTTCACGAGAAGTCTGAGCCAACTCTCGCAAATAAGCTAAACTATAAGATGAACCATAGTGTTTAAGAATCATGGCCAAGGCAGCGACACCACAATCACGCTGATCAACCTGTGAAATATATGGATATTTTGACATGGTGACTCCTTATTAAAGACAACCTGCAAAATAAGGCAAGATAGTGATAAGTAGTGAGAATAGTGTAAATAATTTTAGTTTTTTCAAAATAAAACTCCTTTTAACTGTTATTTATGTTTCTATAGTAAACATTTAACCATTAAAAAAGTAGTGACATTTATGTCACCACCATTTCTATAAACCATCTGCCGCTTTACCTGCCTTTATACTTTCTTCTAGCACCGAGTCTTCTAAAACGGAAGCAAACATTATGGCCTTATCGTAATTTTCTGCAGCCTCTTTCTTGTTTCCTTTATGAAGAAGTTCATATTTGGCTTTGAGAACAAAAACACTAGGTTTATAGCTATAGAATTGCGATTTTTCTATAACAGCTAAGGCTTTATCCACAACTGTTAAGAAGTCTGAGAAGGAATTGTGAAAAATCTTCAAAGCAGCGATAGCCATCAAATCATTAAACAAAACAATATTATAGACATCATCTGTCCAAATTTCCTGATTTAATACTCTCTTTACGATTCTTTCAAAAAGTTTTTTATCATACTGTTTTCTTCCATAAAGATGGAAGAAATAGTAGTCAATAACTAATAAATCGTTAGTTGAGAATTTCCTCTTCCTTTTGACTTGTTCAAACAAGTCTTCATATATCTCCTCAACTTTAGGACTCTCTTCCCAACTAGTAAAGCTCAAAATATTTTCCAAAATATCTAGAGTTAACAATTCTTCTTCTGGGAGAAGTTCAAAGAATTTCTCATAGACCTCCTCAATTAAGGCAAGTTTAGCCTTTATTCTTTCTGGATTTCTATACGTTGGAAACTTAATCAGACGATTCTTCATCTCGTAGTATTCGTCAGGGATAGTAATATTATCATGATCCAATAAATCGGTCATATTTTTTCCTAGACGTTTTGCAATATAAGATAATTTATCCAAAGACGGGAGCGACTCCCCTTTTTCAATGCGAATTAACTGACGAACAGTCAATTCCGCACCATCTAAACATAGCACTTCACGTGACATCTGCTGGCGTTCACGCTCAGTTTTGATTCTTAGTCCAATGCTGTCTTTTATGTTCAAGAGACACTCCTTTATTTCGAAATTTTAAAAACATTATATCATAATTGTAATATAATTAATATACGGTTAATGCATTTTTAACAGAACAATAGTCAAAATAAGCTATTTTTATACATTTTATATAGGAAAGACCTTCCTTTGTATCAAAAAAACATGCAGTTTAAAACTACATGTTTTTTTATTTCTGTTTACTTTGGAATCGCCATTCAAAGCGAATGCGGTCATAAGTTGGATAAATCGCATTAAGCAACCCAAAGGCTAAGGTAAAGCCAGCTAAAACATCTGTTGGATAATGAACACCTACATAAATACGCGAAAGTCCAACAAGGAAAATCAGAAGCCCAGTAATAGCATAAACTACTATTTTAGATTCTTTTTTCTCCAAACGCTGAGCAAGGACAATGGCAATTGCTCCAAGAATCATAAAGGTTCCCAAAGAATGACCACTAGGGAAAGAATAACCACTAGCGTGCACTAAATGCGTAATTGATGGGCGCTGACGCTGATAAATATACTTCAAACTTACAATCAAGATACTAGCGAGAAGCCCACTGGCTCCCACAAAGATAGCTTCTGATTTATATTGACGTAGATAAAGCCAGATGACTGCTACGATTGCAATAATAGCCTGTACAGGCGTATTCCCAAGTATGGTAATCGTTTTAAAAAAGCGTGTCAATCCTACTGGTAAGCCTCCTCGAACCCAAGTTTGAATGTTGCTATCAAATCCTGTCAAGGCTTCAGGATAGAACTTAACCATATAACCGAGAGCAACAAATAACAATAAGGCAAAAGAAGCATAAGTATAATGTGTGTGTTTGTGTTTCATATTTATAATTTTACTAGAATAGACTTAAGTGGAGCATAAATCAAAGCAAAGGCTAGCGCAAAAATCAAACCTTCAAGTAAATTGAAAGGTACTACCATAGCGAAAAGGTATTTATAGAGACCTATAAATTGCGCAATATCAAAGTTGGCAAATTTAGCATAGAGTGGTACTGCATAAATATAGTTAAGAATAACCATAGCAACTGTAAGCAAAACAGTTCCTAAAACAGAACCAAGAATATAATTCTTGCTTGTTTGATTTTTCTTCCAAAAATAGCTTAGGCCCCAAACAAAGACGCCTAGAGCAACAAAATTCATAGGAAGTCCAATCATTGATCCTGGTCCACCATTGTTTAGCAAGAGCTTCAACAATGAACGAAGCAAGAGAACACCAATGGCACTCTTAAAATCAAAGATAACCAAGGCAATAAGAACAGGAAGGATTGAAAAATCAACCTTCAAAAAATCTGCTGCTGGAATCAATGGAAATGAAAAATAAAGCAACAAGAATGAAACTGCGGATAAAATGGCAATGTAAGCCAATTTACGTGTGTTTGTCATAAAAAATTCCTCCAAATTTTAACAATTTGAAAGAAGTTCCCAATGGATTTGCCCATGCCAAAAAGAGCCTACGCAAAAAGACTGGTCTTCTTCCATCCAGACTGTACTGTCGGTTGAGGAATTACACCTCATCAGCTTGCGCTCGCGGACTTATCCAAAGAATCACCGCCGGTCGGGAGTTTCACCCTGCCCTGAAGACCTTTTAAGGATAACATAAAAAAACCTTGGTGACAAGGTTCTCAAATTATGGATTTCTAATCTGTTGATAGTCAATGACTATAATTATTCTTTTAAAACAAAATGAAGTATCTATTTTAATTTATCATGCTGATAACGGTGACTCAGCTCTAGCCCCTCAAATTGTTGCTGACGAAGCGCTTCGTAAACAATCATACAAACAGTGTTGGACACATTTAGACTACGTACATGTTCATCATTCATCGGAATACGAATAGCTTTTTCAGGATGCTCACGCATAAAATCTTCAGGTAGGCCTGTATCCTCACGACCAAACATAAAATAGTGGTCCTCACCATCGGCATAGGCCTCTTCTGAATAAGTCTTATCCGCAAATTTCGTGACTAAATGCAAACGCCCCTCTTGATTTTTAGACATGAAATCTGCCAAATTGTCATAATAAGTGATGTCAAGCTTATCCCAGTAGTCTAAACCTGCACGTTTCATTTTCTTGTCATCAATTGGAAAGCCCATAGGACGGATGATATGAAGAGAGCTATTAGTCGCTGCACAGGTACGGGCAATATTTCCGGTGTTTTGTGGAATACGAGGTTCAAACAAGACAATATGATTACGTGACATCTCAATTCTCCTAGACATAAAAAATACCATGTCGCCCGGAGTCAAGCTCAGCAGACGACATGGTTGTGGACGTTCATTAGCTTAAATCATGACAGGTTAGATTTAAAATAACGAATCTTTGAATATATTTTAGCACTTCTGGTCTAAAAGTCAAGACAATTTAAAGAAAAATTTTACCTTTATTCACTTAAATAAGAATAGTTGATAAAGCTAGCTGAAAAGGGTGATTTTTCCGCTAAAATAGAGTATCATAGTAATGATTATTTGGAGGTAACTCATGCGTATTATTGTCGTAGGTGCCGGTAAGGTCGGTACCGCACTCTGTCGTTCTCTTGTTGAAGAAAAGCACGATGTTATTTTAATTGAAGAAAAGGAAGAGGTCCTCAAACGCCTCAGCAAACGCTATGATGTTATGGGCTTTGCTGGAAATGGGGCTAATTTTAAAATTTTGGAACAAGCCGAGGTTAGCAACTGTGACGTCTTTATCGCAATGACCGATAAAGATGAGGTGAACATGATTTCAGCGGTTCTGGCTAAACAAATGGGTGCCAAAGAAACTATTGTTCGCGTACGTAACCCAGAATACTCTAATGCTTATTTCAAAGACAAGAACTTTCTTGGATTCTCATTAGTAGTTAACCCTGAACTTTTAACAGCTCGCTATATTGCCAATACAGTTGAATTTCCAAACGCCCTATCAGTTGAAACTTTTGCTAATGGACGCGTTATTCTTATGGCATTTAAAGTTACTGAAAATAGCCAATTATCTGGTATGACAATGGAACAATTCCGTAGGAAATTCGGTAATATTCTAGTTTGTACGATTCACCGTCAGGGTGAACTCATCATTCCAGATGGAAATGCTACCATGCAAATTGGGGATAAGATTTATGTCACTGGTAAACGTGTTGATATGGCACTTTTCCACAGTTACATCAAGCCAAAAAGCATCAAAAAACTTTTGTTGATTGGTGCTGGGCGCATCTCCTACTACTTGCTCAATATCTTGAAAAACAATCGTATTAAGGTCAAATTGATTGAGCAAAAAATGGACCGTGCGCAAACCTTTAGTCAGGTCTTCCCTGAAGTTTCTGTTATCTTAGGTGACGGTACTGCTAAAGACCTTCTTCTCGAGGAAAGTGCAGCCAGTTATGATGCCGTAGCTACCCTAACTGGAGTAGATGAGGAAAATATCATTACCTCTATGTTCCTCGAAAGCCTTGGTATTCACAAGAATATTACTAAGGTTAACCGTACTAGTCTCTTAGAGATTATCGATCCACGTGAGACAACAACAATTGTCACTCCTAAGAGTATCGCTGTTGACACTGTAATGCACTTTGTACGCGGGCGTTTTAATGCCAAAGACTCTAGTCTTGATGCCCTTCACCATGTGGCTAATGGTCGTATCGAAACCTTGCAATTCCAAATTAAGGAAAATAACAAAATCGCCGGAAAGAAACTTTCTGAGCTTGAACTTGCTAACGGTGTCCTTATCGCTGCTATTATCCGCAATGGAAAATCTATTTTCCCAACAGGAGAAGACAGACTCGCTATTGGGGATAAAATCGTGGTCGTTACACTCTTACAAAATGTAACTCACATTTACGACTTGTTGAAGAGGTAAGCCACCATGAATCGATCTATTGTCCGTTTTCTTATTGCCAAGCTCCTACTGATTGAGGCTGCTCTCTTGGTTGTGCCACTTATCGTCGCTCTTATTTATCAAGAAGATGCTAAAGTATTTGCCAGCATCTTGGGTACGATGGGGATTCTCTTCTTTCTCGGGGTGCTTGGTACTCTCTTTAAACCGAAGAACTACCATATTTACACCAAAGAAGGAATGCTTATTGTAGCCCTCTGTTGGGTGCTCTGGTCTTTCTTTGGAGGATTGCCCTTCGTCTTTGCTGGTCAGATCCCAAGTGTCATTGATGCCTTTTTCGAGATGAGCTCTGGTTTCACAACCACGGGGGCTACTATTCTCACAGATACTGGAGTACTTACCCACTCCCTACTTTTCTGGCGAAGCTTCGCCCACTTGATTGGAGGGATGGGGGTATTGGTCTTTGCCCTAGCCATCATGAACAACAGTAAAAATGGTCACCATGAGGTTATGCGTGCAGAGGTGCCTGGTCCAGTATTTGGTAAAGTCGTTGCCAAGCTCAAAAATACAGCTCAGATTCTTTACATCATCTATCTGACTATGTTTGTTATTTTTGCTGTTATTCTCTGGCTTTGCGGTATGCCAATCTTTGATAGTATCATCACTGCTATGGGGGGCGCAGGTACTGGGGGATTTGCTGTCTATAATGACTCTATTGCCCACTACCACAGCGATCTGATTACCTATGTGGTTACTGTTGGTACCCTACTCTTTGGGGTTAACTTCAACCTTTATTTCTATATCCTCCTTCGTAAAATCAAGTTTTTCTTCCAAGATGAAGAACTACGTACCTACTTTGCGATTGTGGCTATTTCAACTGGTTTGATTATCCTCAATATTTTTGGAATTTACCACAATTTGGCTGACTCTTTCAAATACTCATTTTTCGAAGTGTCAAATATCATCACAACAACCGGTTTTGGTCTAACGGATATTACCAAATGGCCACTCTTTTCTCAGTATATCCTACTCCTCCTGATGTTTATCGGGGGATCAGCAGGTTCTACTGCCGGTGGTTTCAAGGTTATCCGTGCTATGATTATTGCTAAGATTGCACGAAATCAGACCCTAGCTAGTCTCTATCCTAATCGTATCCTGTCACTTCATATCAATGGAAGTGTTATTGATAAAGAAACACAACACAGTGTTCTTAAATATCTAGCTGTATATGTACTCATTATACTAAGTTTAGTCACTGTTTTATCACTGGATAATCAAGACCTCTTGATTGTGACAAGCGCTGCTGCTTCAACCTTTAACAATATTGGACCTTTACTTGGAACGAGTGATAGCTTTGCTATTTTCAGTCCTTTGTCTAAGCTCATCATGGGATTTGCTATGATTGCAGGACGTTTGGAAATTTATCCTTTACTACTCCTCTTCCTGCCAAAAACTTGGTCAAAAACTTAAGCATAGAAAAACTCCTTTGGATTCATTTATCCAAAGGAGTTTTATTACGTTTTAGACTAAAATAATCTGGCACCGGATCATCGCCAGTCTCTGATAAAGGGTGACATCTTAAGATACGGGCAACTCCCATAAGAACTCCCTTTAAACCGTGCATTTCTATTGCTTGGATCATATAAACCGAACAAGTTGGACGAAAACGGCAAGAGGGTGGAAATAGTGGAGAAATCCATCTCTGATAAGCCCTTACTAAGGCAATCAGAAATCTTTTCATTATTTAACCTTATTGACAGCAGCGTTATGAAGCTGACTGATTTCTTTCTTATTCAGACGGCGTGATTCACCTGGGCGAAGCCCTGTTAAATCAAGGGTACCAAAACGCGTACGTGACAACTTATCAACAAGCAAGCCCACTGATTCAAACATTTTCTTAACCTGGTGGTTACGCCCTTCATGAATTGTCAATTCAACAACTGAACGGTTCTTTTCATGGTCTACTTTGATAATATTGTAACGTGCTGGTTTTGTTTTCTTACCATCAATGACAACACCACGAGTCAAAGGACGAAGGTTCTCCTTGGTCGCGATACCTTTGACACGCGCCAAATAAACCTTGTCAATCTCATTACGTGGGTGAATCATCTTATCGGTAAAGTCACCATCATTAGTCAAAATAAGAAGCCCCGTCGTATCCCAGTCAAGACGACCAACAGGATAGATACGTTCCTTAACGTGGGGCATGAGGTCAATCACCGTCTTACGATTTTTCTCATCAGATACCGAAGAAATAACCCCTCGTGGTTTATTAAGAAGATAATAGACCTTCTCTTCATTATAAATTGGGCTACCATTTACCTCTACAATATCACCATTTTTGACAATTGTTGCCAATTCCGTAACGGTCTTACCATTTAGGGTCACACGACCCTCTTTAATCAGTTCCTCAGCCTTACGACGGCTGGCCACACCAGCGTGGGCAATATATTTATTAATTCGCATTCTTTTTCTACAGCTTAAGCTGTATCCTTTCTACCTAGCATCTCTGCTATGTTTCTTTATTTTTAATGATTAGTTTCAACAAGGTTTACTCTTAATTGTCCAAGTCCTCAAGCTCCTCTGAAGCATCTTCCCTAAAGAGACTCGTTTCCTGCTCTTCAAGTTCTAGTTGATCAATCGCCACAAGCTCGTCTAAACTGTTAATGCCCATATAGTCTAGGAAATAATCAGTAGTCGCATATAGGTTAGGACGACCGACAGCATCCTTTTTACCAGCCTCTTGAATAAGATCGAAGGCCTGAAGTTTAGCAATAGCACCACTAGAATTAACACCTCTAATGTCATCAACTTCAGCGCGAGTAATGGGCTGTTTATACGCAACTATAGAGAGGACCTCAAGACTCGCTCGTGATAGACTCTGGTTAATAGGCGTTTTAGAATAGTCACGAAGGAGACTTGCAAAATCTGGTTTAGTCACTAACTTATAGGTATTTGATGATTCCAATAAACACAGAGCTGAATCCTCATCTGCCTCGTACTTAGCTTGCAATTTCTCCAAAGACTGAGTCAGACCCGTCACTGGCATTTCCAAAAGCTGCGCCATAGTACGTAGACTAAGACCATCTTCACCAGCCACAAAAAGTAAAGCTTCTAATCGTGCTAAGTGACTACTCATTCGTCCATTCCTTTCTTAGTGTGATTGTGCCAAAAATTGTTTCCTGTTGTACTGATATGCGATGTACCTTAATCAATTCAAGAGTTGCCAAAAAGAGGGTGATTACTTGATTCATATCTTTAGCATCTGTGAAAAGTTCATCCAGATATAGCTCATTTTTTGAGCCAAATGCTTCCTCAATAATCAGCATCATGTCTTCAATTTTATAATCGTCACGCGCAATGGTCGTGTGGTTTCGCCGAATTTCTTCTTGCTTTTCAGTCATGATTTTTGAAAAAGCCAAGAAAATGTCTTGAATGGTCTTATCCTGATTCAGCGTCACATCTTCATAAACTAATTCAACTTTTGGTTTTGAAAAATACTGAGCCCGCACTTCATGCTGCTTAGCCAACTCTTGACTAGCTGCTTTGAAGCGTGCATATTCTTCCAACTGACTCAAGAGCTCTAGTTCTGGATCATCTGCTTCTGGCTCAGCTTCCACCACTGTCGGCAGAAGCTTACGACTCTTAATCAGCATGAGCTGACTAGCCATAAGCATATATTCCCCAGCAACTTCAAGCTTCATGTCTTGCAAGGTTGCCAAATAAGCCAAGTATTGCTCAATAACCTCAACAATAGGGACATCGTAAATATCTACCTCATACTTAGAAACCAGATGGAGCAACAAATCCAGTGGCCCCTCAAAATCTTTTAACTTAATATCCATTAGATTTTATAGTATTTCTCCAAGGTCACTGGACTTTTTAGTCCCAGTAAACGAGCAAGTTCAAAGGCGCCCGTTCCCTTTTCAATTTGTCTAAGAATAAATTGCTGACGCAAGACTTGAGCAGTTACATTCGATAAGCCACAGTCACTAACATAAGTCTGGATTTGCTTATACAGCCATTGTCGAGTATAGACCTTACCCAAAAGCAATCCCTGACTGTTCACATCTTTAATAGCCAACAAATACTGTTTCAAATCTGCTTCAAGTCTAAGAACACGCTTAGTCGTTCCCTTGGCTACAGTTACAACACCAAAATCCAAGTCGATATCGAACCAGTCCAACTCCAAAATCTCTGAAGGCAAGAGCCCCAACTCTAGAATCAGCAGACAGGCCAGTTTCCCCGCCCCTTCACGTCCCTCGTAAAGCGACGAAAGATCCAGTATCTGCAACTTATCCTCCTGAGAAGGTAGCGTTACCATCTCTGATAGTTTGAAAAATTTCGCTAATTCACCCTTTTGATAGAGATATAGCAAAAATTGATTGACCGCAGAGCGCTTACGTTTTTGTACGGATGGCTTCCATTCCTTGAGTTGGTTTTCATAGAGCTTTAAAGTGGTTTGATCAATTTGTCCTGAAATCAAAGTTGTAAACTGCTTAAGATCATAAGCATAAGCTTGCTTTGAACTCTCTGAAATGACCTTAGTAGACAGAAAATCAGTGATCTGAGTTGTCAGTTGTTTTTGGAATGATGATATAGTCATGTGTAAAGTCATGTAAGAGGCTATTAACCGCCTTTAGAATCGATTTTCGTGTGATAATTCCTTTGAAAATACCTTGGCTATCAACCACAGGAAGGAAAGGATTATCAACTAGCTTATGCATTACCTCGTTTAGATTAGCATTATCTTCCACTGTTTCCACGACATCTGATGTCATCGGCCCGATATCATGGTTAACCATCTCCCACTCTTGCAAGTTATGTTCATCTTGATAACGCTTAATATCTGTCAAAGATATGGTCCCAAGATAATGCTTATCCTTAGTCAAAACGGGAACGCGCGAATAACCGTTACTCGTCAAAAGCAAAACCACATGATTAGCGTTATGACTATCAATAAAAATAGCAACCTGATCTGATGGAATTAAATAATTATCTAAACGAGCCAACAAAAAATCTTCAAATTCTTTAGCAATCATCGTTCAAATTCCTGTGTAAGTTCTGAATAAAGTTCATGGTCACGTGTGTAATATTCCACACGAATTTTCGCATCGTTTATAATCACCTTTGCATAAAGTTTCTCATGGATAGGCCCACGTGGCTGTAAAACAGAACCTGGATTGATAAACACTGTCTTACCATTTCGCCAAGCTGTTGCCGCATGCAAGTGGCCATAAAGACAAATATCAGCATCCTCTTGTTGCGCCCAAAGATCTAACTTGTCCCAGGTAAAATTAATGCCATAGAGATGACCATGTGTTTGTGCAATAATCACATCTCCAAGTTTAACGACCAAACGTTCTGGATAACCTGAATCATAATCACAGTTTCCTCGAACTACATGGATACCTTCCCAAACAGGATCACTTGATTCTAACTCCGAATCTCCGTTGTGGAAAATGGCATCCACCTTTCCTTGATAACGATTTTTTATATCTGCTACAATATCACGATCCCCATGGGAATCGCTCATTACGATTATTGTTTGTTCTGCCATGCTGGGAAGACCTCCATAAGTTTCTTAACAGCTTGTCCACGGTGAGATTGTTCATTTTTCTCTTCTGCAGAAAGCTCTGCTGCTGTTTTACCCGTATTACCAACTAAAAAGAGAGGATCATAACCAAAACCATTGTCACCTTTAAGTTCTCGGCCAATATAACCCTTCCAGTCGGCATCAACAACCAAACTATCACGTCCAGGTGCTGCAACAACTAGGGTTGTATGGAAGTTCGCCGTACGTTTGCTATCATCAAGCACCATAGCGAGCTCGTGCAATAATTTAGCATTATTTTCAGCATCTGTGGCATCAGGGCCTGCAAAGCGTGCAGACCAAACGCCTGGTAAACCTCCAAGAACATCTACCTGCAAACCAGAGTCATCTGAGAGGACCATTTTACCAGTTAATTCAGAAATGGTTTCCGCCTTCAAGCGTGCATTTTCCTCAAAGGTCATACCTGTTTCAGCAACTTCAGGAAGGTCTGGATAATCATTAAGATTCTCTACCTTAATGCCTAGTTTTCCAAATAGTTTACGAAATTCCTTAGTTTTTCCTTCATTGCGTGTCGCAATCAATAAGACATCACCAAAGTCTGATTGATTATCAGAACCAAAGAAATCACTCAAGGTGACACCTTCTCTAGGCACATGAACATAGACAAGCTTATCTCCTTCACTAACTACCAAGGCCCCTTGATGTTGCGTAACAGCTAGGTCACGACCAGTTTCCTCTTTCAAGCAATCCAAAATAAAGGATACCAAGCGAAGGTCTGAAGAATGTTTAGCAATATGTAACTGGAAACCACTAACAGCCAAAACGTTAGTCAAGGCTTGGAAAAGGTCAACAAATTGTTCATAGGCCTCATCACCACCAAAACAAGTCAAGTGATTGTAGCTTCCAAAACTAGCCAAATACCAGTCTTGTTCGTCTTTATATTCTAAAATTGATTTAGTCATTTTCTAACTCCTTGTCCAAATCGACATGTTGGACAGCAACTTCTTCACCCAGCCATTGTTCTGCGATTTCTTTAAAACCAAGCACACTAGCTGTGGTGTAATATTCTTCCGTCTTGTCTTCGACTTCACGGCTACGATTAATTTCAAAATAATTGAGCAAAACGGAAACATCACGAACCGTTTCAGCTCCGCTATCAATTAGCTTGACACTTGGCCCCATAACATTCTGGATGATAGGACGTAAAAGTGGGTAATGGGTGCAACCTAAAACCAAGGTATCTACCTTACCGACTAAAGGTGCCATGCTCTCATAAACAATCTTTTTAGCCACACTTGAGTTAATTTCATTGGATTCAACAATAGGGGCAAAGCGAGGACAAGATAAACTCAAGACATTCATTTGTGGTGCCAGATGCTTAATTTTTTGTTCATAGATGTTAGAGGAAATCGTCATAGGAGTCCCAATGACGCCAATATGACCCGATTGACTAGACTTAATGGCAGCACTAGAACCAGGCAAAACCACACCTAGCACTGGGATATCCAAGGCTCCTTTGATTTCCTCCCAAACTACTGCTGTTGCCGTATTACAAGCAATAACGATCATTTTTACATCTTTGGTCAGAAGAAATTTAACCAACTGCCAGGTATACTCTCTGATTTGTTCTGCTGGTCTAGGACCATACGGCGCCCTAGCAGAGTCACCAATATAAACAATAGACTCGTGAGGCAACTGACGTTTAAGTTCACGTACCACCGTCAGTCCTCCGACACCAGAATCTAAAAATCCTATAGGTCGATTATCCATCTTGCCTCCTTATCCCCTAGGTTACATGTAAAAAGCTGAGATTCACGTCCCAGCTCCCCACCATTATTTTTTCTTTTTCTTGCTATCTGCAAGTGCTTGTTTTTGTTGTTTGATAATTTGGTTATATGTTTGACGCACTTTTGCTTCATTTGGCTTTTGACCCGCAGCCGACATCATGGTACGAACAGCGTCCACATTCAAACGAGGATTTTCAGCCAATTCTTTCTCCATTTGTTTGCGGGCAAAGTATGCGCCTCCATAAAAACCACCCAAAAGGGCTACAAAAACAAGAATAATCCAAAGGACGGTGTTCATAAATTTAATTCTCCTATAACGTTGATTTACCTTATATTATAGCAAAAATGGACCCTACTGACAAATAAGACGTTGGTTCTTAAAAACGTATAGAAAAAAAGTTTTTTCGTTTAAAATATCGATAAAATGAGAGTTTCAGTATTTTTCACTTACAACTGTAAAGGACTTGTAAGATTTCTAGAAAAAAAATAGGTTATTATATAAGCTGTGGAATTATTATTATGTTTATATAAAGGGGTTTATTTATGCTCAAGGAAGCAACTATTTCCGAACGAAAAATTGTCAACGCATTTATTGAACTCTTAGAAGAGAGTTCACTCGAACAAATCAGCATCACAGACATCATCAAGAAGGCAAATCTCAGCAGACCAACTTTCTACTACTACTATTCAAATAAAGAAGATTTGGTTGAAACAACCTTCTCAAAGATTTTAGATAAAGTTTCAAGTATTCTTCAGGAAGACATGACCTACCAAGAGGGTGTTGTTACTGAAATGCTACGATATCTTAAGGAAAATCAAAAACTCTGTCTCACCTTAATGACACACATTCCAAACATCAATGAAATGATTCGTGAATTCATTATCGAGACCATCCTTAACTCTGATATCGAAAATGTTACAGAACTCATGGAACAAAGCTATCATATTCCTGCCAAATATTCATTGGAAATTTATGTTAGCACTATTGTTACCATTTTAACACTCTGGCTCAAAGAAGGCTGTGTCGAATCCCCTGAGGAGTTAGCCGATATCATTCTTGAAGCTGTAATCATTAAAGTAAAATAAGCTAGGGCCTTTAAGGCCTAGCTTATTTTTTGTTAAATGTCAAAATCAAAACCATCAAGAGTAGCAAAGTAATCATTCATCGTCTCTGCACGGCGGATCATACGAGCCGTTCCATCTTCTTGGTAGAGAATTTCTGCAGAACGAAGACGTCCATTATAGTTGTAACCCATTGAGAAACCATGTGCACCTGTGTCGTGGATAACCAAGGTATCTCCAATACGAGCTTCTGGCAATTCACGGTTCTTAGCAAACTTATCATTATTTTCACAAAGAGAACCTGTCACATCAACTACTTGAATGTCACCATCTGGATTAGTCATATTCGTGATGTGGTGGTAGGCATCGTACATAGCTGGACGAAGCAAGTTAACCGCAGAAGCATCTACACCAACGTAACGACGATAAGTGTCCTTAATATGAAGAACCTTAGTAACAACAAGGCCATGAGGTGCTGTCATGAAACGTCCAAGTTCAGTGTAAATACTGATATGTCCAAGATCATTCGGAACAAGGATTTCATCAAATTTAGCATGAACCCCTTCACCGATAACAGCAATATCATTTTGTTTATTGGCCGGTGTGTAGTCTACCCCAACACCACCTGATAAATTGATAAAGTCAAGACTAACTCCAAGTTCATTCTTGATTTCTACCGCCAATTCAAACAGTTGAGCAGCCAAGGTTGGGTAATACTCATTCGTTACTGTATTTGACGCTAGGAAAGCATGCAAACCGAATGATTGCACTCCTTTTTCTTTAAGGTAGGCATAACCTTTGAAGAGTTGTTCCTTAGTCATCCCAAATTTTGATTCTTCAGGATGATCCATGATATCAGTACCAAGAGAGAAGACACCTCCTGGGTTAAAGCGCAAAGAAAGGGTTTCAGGAAGCCCTGCAGCCTCTTCCAAGAAAAAGATATCTTCGTAAGCATCAAGGTTAATTGTCGCATTAATATCACGCGCGTAAACAAACTCTTCTGCACGTGTATCATTAGATGTAAAGCTAATTGCGCTACTATCAAAACCAATTTTCTTACTCATGACAAGCTCTGTATCGGTCGCACAATCGACACCACACCCTTCTTCTTTCAAAATTTTGAGGATTGCTGGATTAGGTGTGGCCTTTACAGCAAAGAATTCTTTAAAACCTGGATTCCACGAAAAAGCTACATTAACTGCACGTGCTGTTTCACGAATACCTTTTTCATCGTAAAGATGGAAAGGTGTGGGAAATTCTGCAGTGATTTGTTCAAGTTTATCAGCTGTAATAAAAGGTGTTTTTGTCATTTTATTCTCCATTTTTTTACAATAGTAATCCTATTATAGCATAAGAAAAGGCTTGAAACCCCATTTTCTAATAATCTCAAGGCATATTTCATGATACAATAGACCTATAACCTAAATAAAATAACGGGGGATTATTTATGAAAAAATATCTTTACTCTGGGGCTCTTGCTCTAGCAGCCATCTTAACGCTCTCAGCATGTGCCAAGCCAAAACTTGATGCCAAGCTTTCTGTTAACGATATTGTCTATATGTCAGGAAGCGACCTCAAGCTCAAGGATAACCAAACCCTAGTCGAAGTCTCATTCAAACTCGAGAATACTTCGGAAGATATGGAAAATGAGCTCAAAACATCTGCTAAACAATTCTACCTCAAAGATAAAGATGGTAAAAAAGTCACAGCAAGCAAGCTCGACAAAGGTGACCTCCCTACTCTCTTCAACAAAAATAAGAACGTAGAGGATGCTACAGATGACTTTGGAAAGCTTGAAGCTGACGACTACAAAACTGTCTCGCTCTTTTTCGAAGTTAACAACGACGAAAGCTATAAACTCTATTTTGAATCAAAGGATGAGAAGACAGAAGGACAAACTGTTTCTACTAACCTAAAAGATTTCGATGGTAAAACAACTACCAATGTTAAAAAGGCTGTTGATGCTTATTTCAACGCAGTTCTTCTAGGTGGCGAAAGCAAAGACTACAACAAATTTGTTTCTAACGACTTGGACAAAGCTAAGGGCGAACTTAACCAATATTTCTCAGACAGCCTTCAATACAGCTATGATGCAACTGATAACATCAAACCAACCGGTGATGAAGTTCCAAAAGTTTTTGGTTGGGTTCAAACTGCTAACCGTGAACGCGGCAGCTACACTGTTGACAACATTATCGTCGCTAAAGATAAGGCAGAATTCAATGTCAGCATGTCAACTATCAGTATGAAAGCTGCAGACGATGCCTATGGTGCTAATCACCCAAATCTCACAGACGAACTTAAAAATTACCTACAAAGCAATGGTGCTAACGCTGGAAATGTCGACCAACTGACAAGACAATTCTACATGGAAACTTACCTACCGAATTCAATCAAAGAAGTAAACCCATCAGCACCAAAGACTGAAGGGACAAATATCTTTGATAATTACTCAGTCGAGCTTACTAAAAAAGACGACAAGTGGGCTTTCCCAGATAAAGATAGCTATGTCGGAAAATGGGACTACTATCCACTTTTCTACGCTTACACAGGTCAGCAAGGAACACTCACAAAAAACTATTAGACAGTAAAAAAATCAGCCAGATGGCTGATTTTTTTTACTAATTACGTCTAGCAAAGAGTCGCAAGATATTCAAGAATAAGTTAATGAAATCCAAGTAAAGACTAAGTGCCATAGAAACTGCCCATCCATCTGTGACCTGACCATTGGTACCATAATAAACCTTCTTAATCATCTGGTTATCGTAGGCAATTAAACCTGAGAAAATAAGAATTGATACAATACTAATCACAAAACTCATCATGCTACTTGCAAAGAAAATATTAATCAAGCTAGCCACAATAATCCCAATCAAGGCTGCCATAAGGAACTTGGCCATGCCTGATAGATCTCGCTTAATGGTAACCCCGATAAGTGCCATGATAAAGAAAACAATGGCAGTGCTGAGGAAAGCTTGAAAAACAATGGCTTGCGTATATTGTACGATGATAAAGCTAAGTGTAAATCCATTCAGAGCAGAATAAACCAAAAATAAAGGTAGAGCCGCAGGTGTATTCCTTCTTGCAGCACCGCTAGCCAAAAAAACCAAACCAAACTCTAAAAAGAGTGCTGCCATGTAAACCCAAGAATAATTCATGAGAATATTGACAAAAAGATGCGAAAGAGGGAAGAGCATCAGATAAGAGATGACTGCTGAAAGTCCCACTCCCATACCGACAAGACCATAAATCTTTCCGAAAAAGCGATTCAAGCCCGCATCACTAGTTGTATAAATTGCATTTGATTCCATAGTTATCTCCTAAAAATAATGAATTATTGGTGGTGGCTTTGTAGAGTCTTGCGACGGAAAAACTTACGATTTTTGATTCGGTTTCGTAAAGGTGTCGCTGCTTCTTTAACCGCCCAATACTTATCCACCATAGTAACAATATAAGATTCCTTATACTTCGGCGGCGCAATCGTTGCTCCCCACATATGCTTGAGGATAATATCCTCTTCTTTTTTGTTCAGATTAACAAGCTTTCTGGCATTACGAACAGCAATACGTGGGTGTACCCAAGCATGACTCTTGTTAAATTTAGTCACTCGCCAATCATAATAGAAAAAGTCATGTAGGAGACCACCTCGAGCTGTACTCTTGGCATCCCAGCCAAATTTTTTAGCAATCTTATAGCTAGTGTAACTAACATTAACCGAGTGTTCTAAACGTGTCGAATGATGGTGCTGTACAATCCCATCCAATTTTTGAAAACGTGGATGAGAAATCAAATGTCCCACAACTTCCATGAATTCTTTATCATCTTCTGGTCGTTTCATAATAATACCTCATTAATGTTTCTAATGCTTCTTCATTATACCACTAGTACTTAAAATTACTTTAAAAGTCAGTTGTTTTCTCCTAAAATCATCCTTTAGACCTAGAGACTAAACATGAGAATTCCTGCTGCAACAGCAACATTCAGACTCTCCGCCTGACCTGGCATGCTAATATGTACGAGTTGATCAGCAGACTCAGCCATATCCTGACTAATTCCCTGCCCCTCATTTCCCATCACTAGGGCAAAATTACCATCTGTCTTAACTGCTTTATAGTCAACGGAAACATCGGAAAGAGTCGTTGCTAAGACGGGTATACCTTGTTTTCTGCAAGCCTCAACCATGTCAAGAATTGGTCCACGATAGATTGGAAGGTGGAAATGACTTCCCTGCATAGAACGCAAGGTCTTCTGATTATAAATATCAGCTGATTTATCCGACAAAAAGACTCCGTCATAATCTGCGGCATCTGCTGTTCGAATCATTGTTCCTACATTACCAGGGTCCTGAACATCCTCCAAGAGAAGATACTTCCCTGAGAGAGACTTTGGCAAGGCTTGAGATTGTTTAGCAACTTCTACCACAATCCCTTGAGGTGTCTGAGTTTCACAGAGTTCCTTAAGCACCTCTGGACTAACCAACTTAACCTTAGACATATTAGCCACACGATCAGCCATTTCCTCAAGTACGAAAACTTGAAGAATCTCGGCACCGCTTGCCTTTGCTTCCTCAAAAAGATGCCATCCTTCTAAAAGATAGCTAGTTTTACGGTGCTTACGCTGCAATAATTTTCTAGCAGACTTAATGCTAGCATTTTGCTTTGATTGAATGATTTCCATACACTCATTATAGCAGAAATCCCCTGATAAATCTTGGACTTGACCGACTTTATAGCAAGGATTATACTAAAAGAAAGAGCTTTCAAAAGGAGGTCATAGACCATGCAAAAAGTACGATTATTAGTCTCAGGAAGAGTCCAAGGTGTTGGTTTTCGTTATTCAACCTATGCTCTAGCACTAGATATTGGAGATATATGCGGTCGGGTTTGGAATAATGACGACGGTACTGTTGAAATTCTAGCTCAGTCAGATAACCCTTCTAAGTTAGCTAAATTTATTCAAGAAGTTCGAAAGGGGCCTTCAAAATGGTCTAAAGTAACCTATGTCGATGTGACCATGGCTAACTTCCCTAATTACAGCGATTTTCGCATGGCTAATTAAGGTCGGAGCTCCGTTTTTAACTTGTTCTCTTCCTTAAAAAAAGGTAAAATAGACAAGTATAACTAAAAAACAAAAGGAATGATACTGTGAATAAAAATCAAAAACGTCTAGCCCTGATGGGGCTTGCTGCCAGCATGCTTCTCTTCCTATCAGGATGTGTGAGCCTTGATAAGTCTGGTAATCCTACTGGTTGGGTTTGGAACCTACTTGGTCGCCCTATGAGCCACGTCATCACCTACTTCGCACATAATTTAAATCTGGGATTTGGTCTTGGCATTATCTTCGTAACCATCATTGTTCGTTTGATTATCTTGCCACTTGGTCTTCACCAATCCCGTAGCGCAGCCTACCAAGCAGCAAAACGTGAATACCTTGCGCCTATCTTAGAACCAATTAACGAACGTTTGCGCAACGCTGAAACTCAAGAAGAAAAAATGGCTGCCCAGTCTGAACTCATGCAAGCTCAGCGTGAAAACGGCCTAAGCTTGATGGGCGGTGTCGGCTGTCTTCCTTTATTGATTCAGTTCCCATTCTTCTCAGCACTCTACTATGCAGCACGTTACACTCCTGGTGTACTCAAGGATAACTTCCTCTGGTTTAACCTTGGTCACCGTGACTTCCCATTGATTATCATCATCGCAGCGCTTTACTACTTCCAATCTTGGTTGTCTATTCAACAAGTTCCTGAAGAACAACGTAAACAAATGGCAGCGACGATGTACAGTATGCCAATCATGATGATCTTCTTTGGTATTAGCTCACCTGCAGCCGTAATCCTCTATTGGTTCGTTGGTGGTATCTTCTCTATTATCCAACAGTTGATTACCAACTACATCATCAAACCTCGCTTAAAAGAAAAAGTTGCTGAAGAGTTCAAAAAGAACCCTCCAAAAGCACCTCGTACAACACCAAGCAAGCGTAAAGATGTGACACCAAAAAATACTCAAGCAATTGCGAGCAAACCAAAGAAAAACCGTAACGCCGGTAAGCAAAATCGTAAATAAGCTACAAAGCACTCTTGGAATTTTCCAAAAGTGCTTTTCTTATAGACTAATTCAGACTAACCTAATTCCTAATAGCGCAAATAACCAAAAAAGGAGTGCGACAGAACAACTGTTTTGTCTCACTCCCACTAGTTTCAAATATTGAACACCTTAATTCCAACAGTCACTTAGGCTGTTTTTTCTACACTAAGGATTTCCACAGAGTAGCTACCTGCTGGTGATTCGATAGCGACTTTGTCGCCAACTTTCTTACCAATCAAGGCTTGAGCAATCGGACTTTCATTTGAAATCTTACCTGAGAAGATATCAGCACCGGCTGCACCAACGATATGATAAGTATCTTTGTCGTTTGTACCAACTTCTTGAACAACAACAGTTTTACCAATTGCAACCTCGTCATTAGCAACAGCATCACTATCAACGATTTCCGCATAACGAATTTTTGTTTCAAGAATCTGAATTTGTCCTTCAACAAAGGCTTGTTCGTCTTTGGCTGCTTCATACTCAGAGTTTTCTGAAAGGTCACCATAAGAACGAGCAATCTTAATACGTTCTACAACTTCTGGACGACGGACGAGTTTGTATTCCTCCAATTCCGCTTCAAGTTGTTCTTTCTCCGCTTGTGTCATTACATATGTTTTTTCTGCCATTTTTTTCTCTTTCCTATTTTTTGAGCCCTTGGCTTTATTTTCAAAATCACTCTTTGTTTGCTTGATTTTAATGAGCCAATCAGACTATTTATCTTTTAGTTTGCTATTAATGTAAGTTTCAACGTTATGCTGATGCTCTTCATAGCTTTCAGCAAAATAGACATTACCAGTGGTTACATCTGCAACAAAGTACATGTACTTGGTAGATGATGGATTGATAACCGCTTCAATTGCAGACAGACTAGGACTGTCCACAGGACCTGGCATCAACCCCTTATGAACATAATCATTATAAGGGGAGTCAATGTTTGTGTCAATAGTTGCATCTTCTTTCAAGGTCGTTTCCTGACCAAGTTTTCCAAGAGCATAAAGAACTGCGATATTACTTTGTAGAGCCATGTCTGAGTTAAGACGATTATAGAAGACGCTAGCAATATTTTTACGGTCGTCATCTGTAGCTCCTTCTTTTTCCACAAGAGAAGCTAGGGTCAAAATCTCATTAACATTGTGTCCGCCCGATGAAATCGTCGCATAGTAAGTTGATAGGTAGGTATCCATCGTAGACAACATTTCCTCTGCCAAAGATTCAACCGTCGTATCATCATGAATGTTATAAGTCGCTGGGAACAGATACCCCTCTAGGACATACTTAGCATCCGTAGAATTCGGAAGGTTGGCCAACAAGGTTGGGTACTTCGCTTTCATCTTAGTAATGAAAGCATCATCCTTCATCAGCTTCAAGAAATCTTTTGCCTTAAGTCCAGTTGATGTTTTTTTGCCTTTTTTCGCTGAGGAATTAACTTCAACTGCCTTAGCAATTTGATCAATGGTGTATCCTTCTTTGACCAAGACCGTACCAAGAGATGGCTCCTGAGGTTTATCACTTCCTTTTTTCTGAAGTGCCTCAATAATTTCATCCATAGTCATGCTAGCCTGAAGGTTGTAATAACCACTTTTCAGATTTGAGATGTTTTTAAACTTGGTATAGTAATTAAAGACCTTACCAGACTTAATGACACCAGCTGATTCCAATAGTTGACCAATATAACTGCTACCTGAATTTTCAGGAATTTCAACACTAACAAACTTAGTTGAATTAACATCTTTTGCGCCAACAGCATCACTAACATAACGATAACCAAAGAATGCAGCTACTGACAAGATAAGTAGCAAGAAGATAATAATATTTCTTGCAATTTTACCAGCACGACGGTTATTTTTATTGCGTTTGTGATTTCGGTTAGAACGTGAAATCGGCTCTTCGTCGACAATGTCAGCCTGTTTAACATCATTTGGCGAAGACTTTTTCTTCTTCACTTTCTTACCTTTCTTTTTCTTAGGTTTTCCAGAGGGTTCTAGAGAAATACTCTCATCATCCTCATTACCATCAGCCACTATCTCTGATTGAACCTTTTCTTGCGACGCTTGGTCACTTGTTGCATGATGTTCCTGCAAGAATGCTTCTTTTTGACGTTCTGAGGTCAATTTGGCCTCCAATTCTTTAGGGTCTGTATAAATAGCTTCGTTAGACTTAGCTTCAATGAGCTCCTTGGCAACATCTGCAGGAATATACTCCTCTTCAGATGCTTCGTTAAGGCTAGTTTCCCAAACCGGACGTTTAAAACGGCGTTTCGACGTTTCAGTCTCCTGAGGAATATTTACCTTTTTCTCCTCCTCAATAGGTTCTTTAGAAATAGACGCTACATTTGAATGAGCATCAGACACTAAAGACTCAGCTTGAGAAACAGAAAACAAGCCAACACTATCTTGTTGAGAATCTTGAGCCGTCTCAGAAGTCATAGATTTAGCGAAAGCACTGTGAGAAACAGAATGTGAACTAAAATCTTGGTTACTTACTTTATTGGACGCTGAGGTACTATGTGTTGTAGCACTCTCAGCTGACGTTGAACGTGGTGTCTCGGGCATAGTTGCACTTTTATTATGCTCCTCCTCGCGAAGAGAACGGAGCCGTGTTGCTTCTTGTAAATCTCGAAGAATCTGATCTTTAAAGCTTAGGCTATCTTCAGCAGATTCCGAGTGTTCATTAAACTTGTCCGTCAAGGCATACCTCCTCTATAGTAACAAACGCCATTATATCTTAAAAAGTCAGTTAATGCAAATCAATTGGTCCTTTGTCACAGTAACGTAACACTGAATTCAATGGGTTTCTGGATTTTCCCAAACCATATTATACCAAGCGCTACCGCCATGATTTGATTCTGATTCTCCTTCATCAGTGAAACCATTCATCTCATAATAGGCAATCAGGTAATCATGGCAAGTCAAACTAATACCTTGGCGTTTTTGGGCGATAGCCAGATCCTTAAGCGCTGCAATCAAGGCTGTCCCAATACCTTGCCCTTTAAAATCTTTGGAGATAGACAAACTAGTAACTGCAATAAAGCCCCCTTGACTAGCATTAGGAACCACCTTATGGAACAAGTCATCTGTAAGATAACGTTCCGCAATCACAGGCCCTTCAATGTAGCCAGCTACAACGCCATCAATTTCAGCAATTAGAAAGGTATCACAAATCGTCTTTAAACGCTCCGCAATAGCCTCTGGAGTTGCAGCCTCTTCAGGTGAAAAATTATCTTGTTCGATACGGACAACATCAGCCCAATCATCCTCTCGGGCATGTCGAATAAGCATATTAAATTCCTTTCTATTAAGAGAAAGAGCTGAGCGAAATCGCTACAGCCCTTAATATATTACATGTGTGTTTGCAAGCTTGCTAGGAGCTCTTCAAACGAGCGTTCGTAAAGTTGGATGTCCCCAGCTCCCATAAAGACATAAACAGCATTGTCATGGTCAAGGAGAGGTGAGACATTTTCAACTGTAACCACTTTGGCAGGTTTATTGATCTTAGCAGCAAGATCTTCAACCTTAACATCACCATGGTCAACTTCACGCGCTGAACCATAAATTTGCGCCAAATAAACAGCATCTGCTTCGTTCAAAGCTTCAGCAAATTCATCAAGAAGAGCAATGGTACGTGTGAAGGTATGTGGTTGGAAAATAGCAACAATCTCTTTAGATGGGTACTTTTGGCGTGCTGCATCAAGCGTTGCAATAATTTCAGTTGGATGGTGAGCAAAGTCATCGATGACAACAGTACCACTGATAATTTTCTCTGTGAAACGACGTTTAACACCTGAGAAAGTTTTAAGGTGTTCTGCAACCAAGTCCATGTCGAAACCAGCTACATAGAGGTTTCCAATAACCGCAGTTGCATTCAAGATATTGTGACGACCATAGGCTGGCACATGGAATTCTCCAAGAATTTGTCCATCGTGTTTTACCTTGAAATTAGACCCTGTCGTTGTACGAACAATGTCTGTTGCCATAAAGTCATCATTTTCTTCGAAACCGTAGTAATAGATTGGCGCATTGGCTGTAATCTTACGAAGGTGTGGATCCTCACCGTAAACAAAGAGTCCTTTTTGCACTTGCTTAGCATAATCATCAAAGGCAGAGAACACATCATCGATACTTGTAAAGTAATCAGGATGGTCAAAGTCAATGTTAGTGATGATTGAGTATGCTGGGTGGTATGGCATGAAATGACGTTCATATTCATCAGACTCAAAGACAAAGTATTGTGCATTAGCAGAACCTCGTCCAGTTCCGTCACCGATAAGGTATGACGTGTCTGTGATATTTTTCATAACATGTGACAAGAGACCTGTTGTAGAAGTCTTACCATGTGCACCTGCCACACCAAAGCTAGTGAATTGATCCATGAAGTAACCCAAGAACTCGTGATAACGCTTAAAGCTGTAGCCATTTTTAATCGCATAAGCAACTTCAACGTTGTTGTCTTCACGAAAGGCATTTCCAGCAATCAATTCAACATCTTCTGTGATATTTTTTTCATCGAAAGGAAGGATAGGAATACCTGCTTGCTCAAGACCACGTTGTGTGAAGTAATATTTTTCCACATCTGAACCTTGAACCTTGTGTCCCATTTGGTGGAGCATCAAAGCCAAAGCTGACATACCAGATCCTTTAATTCCAATAAAATGATAAGTTTTTGACATAGTTTCTCCTTACAATCGCACTGCGATTAGTTTGCGTCTTCTAAATGCGTCAAATTTAATTCTTGAGCAACTCGGTGTTCACGGTAAGTTTGACGTTCTGGGTAATTATAAACCTGGCTACGTTTCAAGAAGTCATAGCTATTTTTCTTGACGTTCTTACGAGATGGGTTACTAGGCTGTTGATAGGTTGGAGCCACTTCTGCCAAGATGTAAGAATCCTGTTGCAGACGATTTGCCAAGTGATGGATTTTTGAGTGTTTCCCGTTAGGTGCTAAAGTTCGCTTGATAGCACTTACAGGAGCTCCCAAAATAGATGCTGTCACTGGCCCTTTATCCGTTGTTACAGCAGCTGGCTCAACAGTAGCCTCAAAGCTTGGCTTAGCTTCTACCTTAGGCTTAGCAGTTAGTTGACGGCTATTAGTATGTTTGGTTTGTTGAACTTCTTGGCGGAGGAATTTTTGGCGTTTCTCACGGACATCACGCTTAGCCTTTTCACGGGCTTCCTCTGCATAAGTCATGCCAGCTTCTTGTGTCTCCACTCGTTTTGAAGCCTGCTTACGATTGCTAGGCTTAGCTGACAAGAAATCATAGTTCGGCAGCAAATCATTGTAGTCCTTATCTTGGTAAGGGCCACGGATATTTGTGATTAAATCTTCATTTTCGTATAGGCGCATAGAGACCGGTTCTTGCAAGCAAGATTCCCCGTCTGGAATCAGCGGAAATTGTCGTCTTTGGCGATGCATAAAAGACTTCCTTTCATTTTCGAGATGATGCGTATCTTAATATAAACAATCGGGAATGGGAAGATACGTCTTGCAGTATTCTATTATAGCCTAATTCAAAAGATTTGCCTAGTAGCATTTTCACATCTTAGTATTTCAATATCAAATATAACAAATTAAGATATTACAATACCAAGGATTTCTTTAATATCCTCAACGGTCATGCTGGCACGGCTTTCATTGCCATCCAAGACGGTTGTTACAAGGTTCTTCTTGCCTTCTTGAAGCTCAAGAATTTTCTCTTCAATGGTCCCTCTTGTAATCAAACGGTAAACTTCGACATTTTGTTCCTGACCTATACGATGCGCACGACTAATAGCCTGCATTTCTACCGCTGGATTCCACCAAAGGTCAATCAGAATAACCGTATCAGCACCAGTTAGATTCAGTCCCACTCCTCCTGCTTTTAGAGAAATCAAAAAGGCATCTCGACTTCCTTGATTGAAGGCTCTGGTCATCTCTTGACGACTATCAGATGGCGTTGACCCTGTTAGCTTATAAGAGGAAATACCTAATTCTTGTAAGAGCCCCTCTGTAATATCTAACATCCCACGAAATTGTGAAAAGATAAGAACACGGTGGTCTGATTCCTTAATTTGACTAAGCAACTCTCTTAGGCTATCTAATTTTCCGCTATCTCCAGCATAGTCCATAAAAAGAGCTGGGGTATCACAGATTTGTCGTAAGCGGGTAATTCCTGACAAAATTTCCACCTTACGACGGTTGATTTCCTGATCACTTGCAGAAATTAAACCTTGCTGCATCTGTTGCAATTGCGCTAAATAGATAGCTTTTTGAGCATCTGACAATTCACTTTGGTGAGTGATTTCAATCAAATCTGGTAAATCAGGAAGGACCTCTTCTTTCCTACGTCTTAGAATAAAAGGAGAAATATACCTAGCCACTTCCTTTGGTGTTAACTTAAGGAAAGTTTTCTTAGTTGGCAAAAGTCCTGGTAGAATAATCTGGAAAATAGACCAAATCTCCAACAAATGATTTTCAATAGGCGTTCCAGATAGTGCTAAGCAATGTGGAACAGAAAAATCACGTAGATATTGGGCAATCTTTGTCTGTGTATTCTTCATGACCTGAGCCTCATCGAGAATGAGATAGTCATATTTACCAGCCTTGTAGGCATCAAAATCCTGACGAAAGGAAGCGTAGCTTGTAATAATAATCTGGTGGTCTTCAGCAATGATGTCATCACGTCTTGGCTTGAGTCCATAAGAAACCGCTACATCTAACTGAGGAGCGAACTTTTTAAACTCATCCTGCCAATTGTAAATCAGGCTTGATGGTGACAAAACCAAGACTCGTTGCTCTTCTTCTAAATATGCAGAGAGATAGGCAATGGTCTGCAAGGTTTTCCCCAACCCCATATCATCGGCCAAGATACCGCCAAAACCATAGTGATGCAGCATAGATAGCCACTGAACACCCTTTTCCTGGTAGGGACGAAGGTCAGCTTCTACCTTATAAGTTGGCAAATCAAAGGTCTCTGGTTTACTCAAATGTTGCGTTAAGAGTTGGAAATCTTTTGAAAAACGAACAGAATCACTTTCTGAAAGAGCATCCATTAATTGATAGGCAGTCAATTGATTTAGTTCTAGGTGACCTTGCCCTGAATATCGAGCTCTTAGAGTTTTGAGACTCTCACTAATACGATGCGTCGCCTCGTCAAAAACAATCAACTGACCACTACGATTGATAAAATAGGGCGAACTTGCCATCAAAGCTGCTAAAGCATGATCCACATCTTCATCGTCAAGACTTGAAAAATCAAAGGAAATATCTAATAAATTCCCCTGACGCTCTACCTGAACCTGTGGACTCTGTTCAACCCGTAAGTCACGCAACTCCTGCCCAATCAGAACCGTCCCTGTATTTTCAAATTCTGCTAGAGTATTCGTAAAGAAATCATAGAGCTCTTGACTGCTACTTAATCGTTTAGATGACTGAAAATCAGGGGTGAATTCATGCTTAGCCATCAAACGGAAAACAGCCTGCTCATGACGATAGTTACTCGTAAATCCTAAATGACTCAACTCTTGTCGATTATGGACTAGGAAACCATCAAAATCAAAGGCTAATGTAAGTATAACCTCACTGTCACCTTTCAGGTCAAAGTGAAATCTTGGTGTAAAATCCTTGATATTAAAGGCTTTAGGAGCTTTAACTGGTCCCATAGTCCTAAAATCAAAAAGACTAGCAGCCAAGATGGCTTGTTCATCAAGATTAAAGCTGACATGCTTATTCAAATCGCTTCCGATTGGAAGAGAGCGTAAACCAACCAAAAGTTTTTGTTGTTTTCGATTCAAACGATAAAAAACACCTTGATAAAAGAGAATACGATTATTAAAAAAGGCCTGACTATTCTTCTCAGCAACAGTCAATTCAATCATCTTAGGCTCAACAGAAATATCAAACGAGAAGAGATGGGCATCAGCAGTCAAATCCTCAACCAAAAGTCGGTGATATTCGGTTCCTTCCCATTCAAACCTAAAGCCATCCAAATCTTGCATCCGTCTCAAACCTTCCTCAAAAAAACCGTAGGGGAGACAAAGATGACGTGCATTATTCGGTAAAATAAAGTCTAAATTAGTCTTGGCTTCATCTGGAATCATCCGTCCTAAGAAGTCTAAAAATGCCTGCGAAGCCTGGTCAAATTGAATAAGCGATAGGGGTTCATAATAGTTCTTACCTATCTGATAATAACCCTCAGCCTCTACAAGTTTGAGAAAGGCAGGAATATCTCGAATAACATAAGAACGTTCATCTGGTAAGCGACGTAAACGTATACTCCACCAAATCTCTGAACCAAAGGTAGATTCCTCTCCCTCTACCATCAAGCTATATCTAACAGTATCATCCTCATTTAGGGAAAGGCCTTCTAAAAATAAACCACCAAAAGAGTGTCCTCGCTCTTGGTCCTGAGAGGACTCTTGTTCCTCTTCTAATTCTGCCAAGAGACGCTGGCCTTCTTTATCGTTTTTTAGATAATACTCAATCGCTGCCAAATGGGGACAATAGCCTTTTTGAGCGAAATAATCACAGTCACACGTGATTTCAGAATCATTGAGTGCATAAATTAAATGATGTTGGTCAACTGTTGTATCCAACTGAGTTTCTGAGACCTGATGAATGGTAATGAGATCCTTTTCAAAAAGTTCAATACCCTCATTACGAACTCTACCCGGCATCAATTTTGCCATAGTATTCACCCCTATCTTATCCCTCTATTATAGCACAAAATCCTTATAAACTAGGCCTTCACCAAGATAAAACAAAAAACACTCCCGAAGGAGTGTCGCAGATTATTATTCGTAATCAAGTTTATCTGAGTGACCTGAACCATTACCAACATAGTAACCTGTCTTACAGTTAATACTGAAGAGGTAAGTTCCATCTGGAAGGTACAAGTTGTAGTAACCATTACCATTGATGATGTTGACTGGCTCAAGGATGAAGTTATCTCCTGAGAAGTAACCACGTGAGTGTGATGTTTCGATAATCTTATCAAGAACACCATCAGCCCATGTCCAAGCTGGGTTACTTGTATCTGCTACTACGTTTGCATTATAAGGCACACGTGAGCGATCACGTTGAAGGATTGATGGGTTATAATTTGTGATTCCGCGTGTTACAACTGTTGAAGCTGCAGCTGAGCCACCAGTAGTTCCTCCAGTCGCACCAGTTGAACCTGTTGAACCTGCTGAGTTAGCTGCTCCATTTTGCGCTCCAGAAGTATTTGATGCAGCCGCACCACCACCATTAGAAGCTGCTCCAGATGTGTTATCACCTGAAGGTGCAGCAGGACTAGCAGTATTGGCGCTGGCAGCAGCTGTCGCTGCAGATGTTGCGCTCGCAGCCTTAGCTTTTTCTTCAAGCTGAGTCTTACCACCCTTAATAGCTTCTTGGATCGTGCTGTCGAGACTCGCATTCCCAGTTGTTGTTACATTTTCTGGAAGATTATTAAAGTTAGCATCTGATTTAACAGCGATAGAGGCATTATAGCTACCATCTACAAGAGCATCTGACTCAAACTGACTGTTAATCTTTTGTACAGCTTCAATTTGTTTCTTCAAGTTATCATATTTTTTCTTAGCTGCATCATAATACTTGGTTTTCTCCAATTTCTTGAGCAGTTTTTCCAAATCTGATAACTTACCAAATTGATCATTAGCGAGTTTTGTTTGCTCGTCATCTGTGAAGAAATTATTATACATTTCTTCAAAGGCCTTATTATCAGCAGCTGACGTATCCTTGCTTGATGATGATGTCACTGCTGAAGAAGCTGTGCTTGTTGTTTTCGCCGATTGGCTATGTGTTCCTTTATAAAGAGCATAGCTACCACCGATAATAGCTAAAGCAAGAACTGCTAGAGCACCGATAACAACACCTTTACGACGGTAAACTGGAATGTCACCATCAAAGGCACTCTTATGCGATGGTGAAATAGACTCTGAAGAGATTCTGTCTTCTGCAGATGGGCGATTAACTGCCATAGACACTTTTGGTGTTGTCTTTTCTTCATCAGCTTTTGCTCCAGTTACTCCTGCCACTGTTGATGCAATAGCTGCCAAATCAATAGTGTCTGAAATAGCAGCATCATCCAACAAAGGTTTTGAAGCTTGTGGCTCAGTATCGTCAATATTGGCAACAGCAGGATTTTGTAGTTCTGGATCATCAATGTTAGCAATCAAAGGATTGTTATCATCAATATTATCTACCAATGCATCGTTATAGGTTGGCTGATTAGTTGAAGTAGATGAATCAGCGAGTGCATCACCAAGGTCAAATTTTTCTGTTTCTGACGTGATGAAACGATCAGCATTTGTTGACGTAATGATAACTTCAGAACTTTGACTTTCTGGTTCTGCAATAACCTCAGGTTCAACAGGGGCATTTGGCAACTGCTTGTCAATATGAGATTGAGTTTCATCAGCCTTGTTATCTGTAGCACCAAAACCAAATGTGACCGGTGTTACTTCTTCAGTAGCTGTTGTTGAGTTGATTGACTCATTAGCCATTGATTGACCAATCAAACCTGAATCCGCAAACTCCTGACGTTGCTTTTGAATAAAGGCATCCAAAGGTGATGTATCGCCGTCAGCTTCAATTTTCTTTGAAAATTTTTGTGAGGCAACTTCTTCACGGTGTTGCTTGATATACTTATCCAAAATGCTATCTGTTTCTGTTACACCAGCATTAATCTCAGCTTCTTTTCGGACAGCCTCACCGACCGTCATTTCCTTGGCATCTTGGAAATCTAGCTCTTGGCTACCTTCATAGCCATTTTGTGTTTTATCTTCTGACACGTTTAATTTACCTTTCTAGCCTCAGAACGGCGAACACGCTCTCCAAAATATTGATATAAATCAACACGGAGGGTCCCGTTATAAAGCTTACGTTTTTTATCGGCTTTCATACCGTATTTGCTTTCAAATTGTTCATCGCTGGTCAAGATAAACTTGCTCCAAGTTTTAAGTGGCGCAAAAGTTTGACCCATTTCATTATACAAGATATCCACAGCCTTGTCATCCAACAAACGCTCGCCATAAGGAGGGTTTGAAATAATGACACCATTGATTTTATCTGTTTTCAGGTCCTGTAAACGCATTTGTTTCAATTTAATAACATCTTCAAGACCTGCCTCACGAGCATTGGCTTTTGCAATTTCAACCATACGGCCATCAATATCACAACCCATAATATCTAATTCAATATCGTAGTTTGCCTTGCTATCTGCTTCATCACGTACCGACTGTACTAAATCCTTATCCACCCAATTCCATGCTTCAAAGGCAAAATCACGATTAAATCCTGGTGCAATGTTCATGCCAATCATTGCAGCCTCAATACAGAAGGTCCCTGAACCACAAGTCGGATCAATCAATGGTTTATCCGGATACCAATTACTAAGTTCAAGGATAGCAGCCGCCATATTTTCCTTAATCGGTGCTCCACCTTTATCAGTACGATAGCCACGCTTAAAGAGACTAGCACCTGTGGTATCAATCAAAACCGTAGCCTTATCCTTCAAAATAGAGACTTCAATCTTAAATTCCGCTCCTGTTTCTTGGAGAGGCACTCCTTCTGGACGGTGGAAATACTTCTGCAATTTCTTAACGACAGCTTTTTTTGAAATCGCCTGAACAGATGGCTCATTATGAAGCTTTGATTTAACACATTTAGCCTTAGAAATTGGGAATTTTGCACCTAGCGGAAGATAATTTTCCCAGTCTAAAGCAAAAACTCCCTGAAAGAGTTCCTCAAAGGTACGTGCTGGAAATTCACCCACTACAATCTTGATACGATCTGCTGCCCTCAACCAAAGGTTAGTTTCAGCAATTGCACGAACACCACCTTGGAAACGCACCTTACCATTTTCAACCTGCGTGTCATAACCTAACTCACGCAATTCACGTCCAACCACAGCCTCAAGACCTGCTGCTGCAGTTGCTACTAATGTAAATGTTTCTTTCATTGTCATCCTTTTATCTCATTGTTACGCGTACAAACTTTCCTAACCGATAGCTTATTACCCACTCTTTTCTTTAAATATAAAAGAGAGAATTCTTGCTAAAAGAAGGCTGAGACATGTGTCCCAGCCTCACCTATATGCAATTTTCTATAAGCCATGTTTTGTTCCAGAAGTGACTAGGTACCACTTCCTTCGATAATCATCTGTCTACTGCAAAGCAGTCAGGATGGTCCGTTCGTTTCCAGCCATCCCATGCCCCTACCAAAGTTTGGGTTGCTAGCTTGAGGGGTTTACCGCGTTCCACTTTTTAGGTTTCCCTAAAAACTCCGTCACTGTGGCACTTTCAGAGCTACTAAAACCTATCCGAAGACTTAGCCAGTTCACTCGCCGTAACTTGAAAATCAAGTCCCTAGGCTTATTAATTCACCTAGCACAAACACTACTGGCATCACAGCCAGTGCTAGCATGGACTTTCCTCATGGAAGACTAGCAACCATGCGATTATCCAAAAATTGCACAAACCAGTTTTATTCGACGATTTGTTTTCCAAAGACCTCTTTCTCCAAACGACTGACACGTTTTAAGATATCATAGTTTGAAGCCGAAGCAACATTGGCATTCGCACGTGATGGTTCACTTGTCGCACTTGCGTATGCTGGGCGACTAGCAGGAGCTGATGAAGTCTTAGCCTTCAGTTTTGCATTTTCTTCTTGCAATTCCTTAACTAGAGCAATATAGACACCGTAATCTTTGATTACATCGTCTAGAAACTCATCTACTTCTTTTTTATCGTATCCACGCATGCTTGTTTTAAATTCTTGTTCGTAGATTTTCTTGGGCGTTAAATTAATCTTAGCCATTTTTATTCTCCAATACTTGTCTTATCTAACTTACTAATACTTTACTGTCTAATGTTTTTATGATACAGAAAAAAAGATAAAAATGCAAGTTTAAAATTCAATTATATCCTATTCCGACATGACTTCATTGAGGTCATCAAAAGTCAGTCTAGATACGGGATAACCCCTTGCTTCTAACATCATACCGTAAAAATATTTCAGATTTGTTTCATTTTCAGGTTCATAAAATAAATAAGCCTGATCTGTATTGTCAATGAGAAACTGATTAAATTGTTTAAACTGTGCTGGAGATTGGTAAGCGGGGAAGCTGTACTTGACAAAATCAACCTGCTTAAAGGCTGCTAGTTCTGTTTGATTCGCTTCATTCCAATTCTGACCATGCGTTTCAAAAGGGAAGAGGGTCGCTAACTTCAAAGGATAGTCTTTTTGAAGTTCTCTGGCTACTTCTAGTGCCCAAAATTCAAAACCGAGGTTCCCAGTAAAAATCATCCAATCCACACCATCATCCAAGAAACGCTTCAAATCACGTTTGATTGCTTTCTTGATAATGGTTACTTTAGGGTCCTTGTCTTTAAAAATGCCGAGTTCAAAGCTCTTATAGCCAGTTACCAGTAGTGATGTCATTTGTTGTTTTCCTCATTCATTTTATGGTATAATGAAGTAGTCTTTATGCATATCTTATAAAGAAGAAGGGAAAGAAATGGTAAACTATCCCCATCAGGTATCTCGTAAGATAGCACAAGTACGTCCTAAAAAATCAAATAGAGTTGACTTTGCCAATCGGGGGATGAGCTTTGAAACTGCTATTAACGCGACTAATGATTACTATTTGTCGCGTGGTTTAGCCGTTATTCATAAAAAACCTACCCCTGTTCAAATTGTCAAAGTCGATTATCCCAAACGCTCACGGGCAAAGATTGTAGAAGCTTACTTTAGACAAGCTTCTACTACCGACTACTCCGGCGTTTACAAAGGATACTACATTGATTTTGAAGCCAAAGAGACACGACAAAAGACATCCATGCCTATGAAAAACTTTCATGCGCATCAAATTGAGCACATGTCTCAGGTCATCAGTCAAGATGGGATCTGCTTCGTGCTACTTCACTTCTCGACGCTTAAGGAAACCTACCTTCTGCCTGCCAAAGACTTAATCGCTTTTTATCAGATTGATAAAGGGACGAAATCAATGCCTCTTGATTATATCAAAAAAAGAGGCTATGCAATTGCAGAAGCAGCTTATCCTCAAGTTCCTTACTTAGAAATCATTGAAAAATTATTAGGTGGTAACACATAATGGCTAAATTTAATTTCAGCAACTTTAAAGAATCACTTAACGGTTTGACTAAACGTGCTAAAAACATCAAGGTCAAGCGTTCAGATTCTTCTCGCTATAGCAAAGGAAAACGCTCTGCCGCTTCAGACCAAAGTTTGGGCTGGCGTATTGCAAAATACGGATTTATTGGACTGCTTACCTTCTTTGTAGTCTGTGTCATCGCTGGTGGTAGCCTCTTTGCCTACTATGTTAGCAGTGTTCCTAAACTTACCGAGAACAAACTGCAATCAACAAACTCAAGTAAGATTTACGACGCTAATGGTAGTCTTGTTGCCGACTTGGGAGCTGAGAAACGTGAGAGTGCATCAACAGATGAAATTCCAACAACTCTAGTTAATGCCATCACCTCTATCGAGGATAAACGTTTCTTCACTCACCGTGGGATTGACGTCTACCGTATCATGGGGGCAGCTGTTAACAACCTTCGTCGTAGCAGCACCCAAGGGGGATCTACACTCGACCAGCAGTTGATTAAGTTAGCCTACTTTTCAACTAACACTTCTGACCAAACCCTTAAACGCAAGTCACAAGAAATCTGGTTGTCACTCCAAATGGAGCGTCAATTCACTAAACAAGAAATCTTGACCTTCTATATTAATAAGGTTTATATGGGTAATGGTTACTACGGTATGAAGACTGCAGCTAAATCTTACTTTGGTAAGGACTTGAGCGACCTCTCTGTTGCCCAAGCAGCTCTTCTTGCTGGTATTCCACAAGCACCAACACAATATGACCCTTATGCTAATCCAGATGCTGCCAAAGAACGTCGTAACACTGTTCTTAATGAAATGTATGAAGACAAAAACATTTCTAAAGAAGAATACGAGCAAGCTAAAGCAACTGATGTATCAGATGGCCTTCTTCCACTTACGAAGAAAGCTAGCTATGAGCCATACTTAGATAACTACATCAAACAAGTTATTGAACAAGTATCTACCGATGCCAACGCTGATATTTACTCAGCAGGTCTCGACGTCTACACTAACCTTAATCCAGATATTCAAAAATATATCTGGAACGTCTATAATACTAACGACTACGTATACTATCCAAACAATAGTCTCCAAGTTGCTTCTACTATTATTGATGTTACTAATGGTCGTGTCGTTGCCCAATTGGGTTCACGTCACCAAGACGAAAACATTGCACTTGGTACCAACCAAGCTGTTCAAACAGACCGTGACTGGGGTTCTACAATGAAACCAATCACTGACTATGCTCCTGCTATTGAAAAAGGTATTTATACAAACACTGGTACGACTGTTTACGATAATCCTTACAATTTCCCAGGTTCTTCAACACCAGTTTACAACTGGGACCGTAAGTATTACGGAAGCATTTCATTGACTTATGCACTTCAACAATCACGTAACGTTACAGCCGTTAAAGCACTCCAAGCTGCTGGTTTGGAATATGCTCAATCCTTCTTGAAGGATTTGGGTATCGAGTATCCAGAAATGTACTACTCAAATGCCATCTCATCTTCAACATCATCATCAGATTCTAAGTATGGTGCATCAAGTGAGAAGATGGCCGCAGCTTATGCAGCCTTTGCAAATGGTGGTACTTACTATAAACCATCTTACATTAAATCAATCAAGTTTGAAGATGGTTCAACTAAATCATTTGATTCTAAAGGTGTCGAAGCCATGTCACCACAAACAGCCTACATGATGTCAAGCATGTTGAAACAAGTATTGACAGGTGGTACAGCAACTGAAGCTTATGTTCCTGGTACAATCAATGCTGGTAAGACTGGTACATCTAACTACGGTGACGATGAGTACTACAAAGTACAAAAAGAAAGTGGTGTCTATGCTGACCTTATGGTTCCGGATGAAACTTTCGTTGGTTATAATACTAAGTATGCAATGGCGATTTGGACAGGTTACAAAAACCGTAAAACACCACTTTATGGTTCAGACCTTGATATCGCTAAACAAATCTACGGTGTAACAAGTAGCTACCTTAACCAGATGTATGGTGCGGGTTCTGAAGATTTCGATATGCCTAGCGGTGTTTATAACAATGGTAGCTATGTCTTCCTTACTGGTTCTTCAACATCAAATGTTTACACAGGGTCACTTGGAACATCTAGCTCATCATCAAGTTCGGACTCCAGCCAAAGCAACGACTCATCAAGTTCACAAGATAGTCAACAGTATGGGCCTGATGCTTCAACAAATCCATCGACATCGGCCTCTAACGGCTCTGAGCATTCGAATTCAAACACTTCTACAGGAGAAGAACAATAAACAAAAAGAGTTATCCAAGCGGATAGCTCTTTTTACACGATAAATTTTAAAGAAGCTACGAAAACCACTGGAATCTTTTCCAGTGGTTTTATATATTGTCTTATTTTGAAGCAAGGGCTCCCATTGGATCCCAAGGAGCAAGTACTTGTGGCTCTGCTTCATAGGCTGCCAATTCTTCAGCTGTAAGGAAGTCTTTGCGGACAACGATTTGATAAGTGTATTCATCCATCCAGGCATCAGAAGCGACAAAGTAACCTTTTTGTCCAACCTTGTCTCCCCAAGAGTTTTCAACCTTCCATTTAACAGGTTTGCCATCGGCATCCAAATCAACCCCAGTCAATACCATGGCATGAGTCATGAGAGATTCACTGTAATCCAAACGTCCTGCCTTATCTTGAGTCAAGTTAATATCCATGCTAGCTGTAAAGTCATAAACATTAGTTGCAAGAATACCTTTTTGACGGTCTGAAACTTGACCAACATCTGAACCAAACCAAACAGTTTCTCCAGACTTCATCTGTGCAATAGCAAGCTCTTTGAAACGGTCCATTGGGAGGTTGATATAACGAACACTTGGTGCACCTACAACATTACCTAACATCTCAACAGTATAAGATTTTCCGTAAGGTTTATCAGTTGTTGGAGCGTTGATAACTGACACATAGTCGCTAAGTTTGAGACCCACATATTTTTCAAAGAATGCTTGTGGTGTGATATTTTTCTCAGATTGATAGTTGTCATCCTTATCTCGGTAGGCAAAATCAAACTGACGTGGTGGTAAACCGAGAGTCATGGCAAGATAATTGAAAATTTTTTGAAGAAGCTCTTCCTTCTTAGCTTGAACAGTAGCCTGATCAGCACCACTGGCAATTAGGTCACGTAAAATTTGAGCATCTTGACGAAGGAGCTTATTGAGGTATTGATTGAGCTCACGACTATTGCTTGAAGCTACAGATTCTGGATAAACCGATTTTGGTACAACACCGTATTTTTCAAAAAGTGATACGACCATATCCCATTGTCCACCATCTTGTTGAGGGGTATCCAAAAGGAATTTAACCTTACGACTGCCAATCTCTTGATCTGCTGTGGCAATAATTTGTTCCAAGAACCAGTTCGATTTTTCATACTTGTCCCAGAAGAAAGTGTGAGCTTGAGAAAGTTCGAAACTTTCCAATTTAAATTCTGAGATTAATTTGTGACGGAAAGTATTTAGTGCCGCAAACATCCAGCAACGTCCTGAAGCTTTCTGGTTAGACACCTCATCTTTAGTCAAATCGATTGAGAAAACATGGTCGTTTTCAACTTCTGATTGACGTGTTTCGATGGATTTGAGCAAGCCATTATGAGTTACAGCATTCTCAATAGCACTGTACTTGGCATTGGCCTCATATTCTGCAAATAGTTTATCTGTGAAATCTGTTGATAATGAAGTCATAAGATTCCTCCTTTTAAGCCTTATTCTTCTCTATTTTATCACTAATTTCTGAAAATTCAATTTAAAAATACCCCTAGGTTAAACCTAGGGGTACGACAATCTTATTCAACTTTATCAACCAGTGTTTCTGGTGCTGGTTTCGTTGGTTGACAAGACATGATAAGGAGGACAATGCTTCCAATCAATGAGAAGATAGCCAAGACTGGTACAAGCCCTATATAACTTAGAAGTACCCAAGCCGGATGAAAGCCTGCATCTCTTAAACGACGGATTTGTAGAGACAATTGAGGGATAAGTTCAATTAAGCTAAAAAGCATTAGTGGCCAAGCATAGGTAATAATTATTTTTTGCAGTTCAGTCTGATTATTCAACAGAGCTGGATCACTAAGGTCAACATTACTGAAGAAAGGAATAAGAACACAAAAAACAGTAAGAATAGTAATAATAATGACATTAACCAAGTAAGCCCACCAGTAGTCTGGACGAGTCGAACGTCCACTAAAGTCAAAGGCACGTTTCCAAAAATCAATATAAGCTTTGATCATAATTCATTTCTCCTCTTATTTCCAAAACTCATCAAAAATAGTGATTGGCAAGTGACGTTTATGTTGACCTTTACGCCACCAATTCTCAATAGTTTCCTGGGCTTTGGCTGATACTTCCTTGCCTTCAAGGTAATCATCAATCTCACGGTAGGTCACACCAAGTGCCACTTCATCAGCGATTCCTGGTTTGTCCTCTTCCAAGTCAGCTGTTGGCACTTTTTCATAAAGGGCCTTGTCCGCACCAAGTTCTGCAAGAAGGGCTGCACCTTGACGCTTGTTTAGACGAAAGAGCGGCAAAATATCCGCACCACCATCGCCAAATTTTGTGAAGAAGCCAGTAAGGTTTTCAGCGGCGTGGTCTGTCCCGATAACTGCCCCACTATTTTCTCCCGCAACTGCGTATTGGGTAATCATACGTTGACGGGCCTTGATATTCCCCTTGTTAAAGTCAGAAACGGTTACGCCTGCCTTGGCAAGTTCCGCAACCTGACCATCAACAGCTTCTTTGATGTTAACCACAAGACTCACATCTGGCTTGATAAAAGCAAGAGCACGTTGGGCATCATCTTCATCTGCTTGGACACCGTATGGTAAACGAATGGCGATAAACTGATAGTCTTTTCCTGTCTCTGCACGGAGCTCTTCAACCGCAAGTTGTGCTAGACGGCCAGCCAATGTAGAATCCTGACCTCCTGAAATTCCCAAAACATAGGTTTTTAGGAAAGGATGTTTTAGCATGTAGGCCTTCAAAAAATCAACAGATTTTCGAATCTCTTCTTTTGGATCAATGCTAGGTTTAACGCCTAGTTGAGCAATAATAGTTTCTTGCAAAGTCATAATTTCTCCTTTTACTCTGACAAGTCATGGGCTTTCTTACGGACATTATCAATCAAGGTCATCTTGTTATCCCAGACATCTTTAGCCAAGTCAACTGGATAATCTTGAGGGTTAAGCACGCGCTTGTACTCATTCCAAAGTTCGTCCAATTCCTTAGTCGCATAAGCCTTGATTTCATCAAGACTTGGTAACTCATAGATTAGTTGCCCCTTGTCGTAGATTGGGACCAAGAGTGGCACTGCATCAAAATCACGAACAGTCTTATTAATGTAGGTGTATGTTGGGTGGAACATATTAATTTCTTCTAGAGCATTAACATCCGTGTCTGCGAAAGTGATATAGTCACCTTCTGATTTGCCCTTAGCATGACTCGTAATACGCCACACTTGCTTCTTACCTGGTGTCGAAACCTTCTCAGCATTGTTGGACAACTTGATAGTATCATGCATGACACCCTGATCATCCTCGATTGAGACAATCTTGTAGACAGCACCCAAGGCTGGTTGATCATAGGCAGTGATAAGCTTAGTACCCACTCCCCAGACATCAATCTTGGCCTTTTGCATCTTCAAGTTGAGGATGGTATTTTCATCAAGGTCATTTGAAGCATAAATTTTGGCATCAGGGAAACCGGCAGCATCCAACTGCTTACGGACCTGCTTCGATAGATAAGCCAAGTCACCTGAATCAAGACGAACACCCAAGAAATTGATTTTATCACCTAGCTCTTTAGCTACACGAATAGCATTCGGAACACCAATCTTAAGGGTGTCATAGGTATCCACAAGAAATACGCAGTCTTTATGAGTAGATGCATAGGCTTTAAAGGCATCATAATCGTTGCCATAGGCTTGAACAAGGGCATGGGCATGGGTACCAGAAACTGGGATGCCAAAAATCTTGCCCGCACGTACATTGGACGTTGCATCAGCACCACCAATCACGGCTGCACGCGTTCCCCAGATTGCTGCATCCATCTCTTGTGCACGACGTGTCCCAAACTCCAACAAAGGAGCATCTTCAATGACAGAGCGAATGCGAGCTGCCTTGGTAGCAATAAGAATCTGGTAATTGAGGATATTTAGCAAGGCAGTCTCTACTAACTGACACTGGGCTAAGGGACCTTCCACTTGGAAAATCGGTTCATTAGCAAATACCAAATCACCCTCAAGAGCTGAATTGATAGTCAACTCGAGTTTTAGGTTGGCTAGATAGTCTAGAAAATCCTCAGGATAACCTAGATCTTTCAGATAAGCAATATCAGTTTCTGAGAAGGTCAGATTTTCAAGATAGTTGACAATACGCTCCAAACCTGCAAACACAGCAAAGCCATTTTTAAACGGAAGTTGACGGAAATAAACTTCGAAAACGGCCTTTTTATTGTGAATACCTTGGTTGAAGTAGACTTGCATCATATTGATTTGATACAAGTCAGTGTGCAAGGTTAAACTATCATCTTTATACATGGAATTCCTCCAATCGAATAGGTACTTATTTTTTGTTATTAATAGCTTGTATATGCTGACTATTATAGCATTTTTGAGCAATTGTCTCCACTTTTCAGAAAGTTAAATATTGTTTGGATTTTCCGATTTTTCTAATGTTTCTTTTGACGAAAAAGAGTAGCCTTGATAGACCACTCTTCATTTCTATTCATATCTTAGGGACTCGACGGGGTCCATTTTACTGATTTTACGTGCTGGAAGGTAGGCTGACACATAGCCCATCAAGAGTGAGAAGGCAAGCATGATAAGCATTGATCCCAGATTTAGGTCAAATACCTTGCTGACACTTGGGTAGAGATGTGAAACAATTATGTTGGCCAAGCTTCCAATTCCTTGTGACACAAGGAGGGCAAGAGCCAGTGAGATGCCCGTGATCCAAAGCGCTTCATAAACAAAGATAGCTTTCACGTCACGATTAAGGTAACCTACGGCCTTCATAACACCAATCTCTTTTGAGCGTTGCATGATATTGATATAGATGATAATCCCAATCATAACAGCCGAAACTAGGATGGCTTGTGACGAAAGGATAATCAAGAGAGCCTGGATAACACGGATGAATTTAATAATGACATCTAGGATAGCCTGCTGTGACAGCACCAGGTACTTCTTGTTTTTCTGTAACTTTTTAGTGACTTCCTTAGTCTTTGCCGGGTCCTTAAGTTCCAAAAGCATGTAAGAGACTGTCTTGGTAAAGCCATTTTCTTTGAGCAACTCTTCCAATTGTTTGGCTGGCATATAACTAGTGCTTTCTTCAGCGTCCTCGCTGTCATCAACAATACGGACAATCTTAGTCTTGATATCTGCTACTTTAGTTCCCTCAGCAGTATTTTCAACAATTTGAGCTGATACTTCCTTACCGATAAAGTCTTTAGCCTTGAGCTTCTTGCCGGTTTCTTCGTTGTACTGTTTAACAAAGCTCATTGGAAGGGTCAAGCCCTCCTCATCGGCCGATGTAAAAGGCTTGCCAGCTGAAATCTTTTCCTTATCATTTCGAGATGTAGAGATTTTTGTGTTCTTGTAGAGACTGATAATCTGAGAATAGTTAGGAAGGTCCTTGCTGAAATCCATGGTCTTGCCATCAAGAGTAAGACTGGCCATATTCATTCCAAAGGGACTCTCCAAATATTTAATGTCATCACTCTTAATCTGACTACGAATAAACTTCTCATCATCCGCATTTAGAACCCCTCTAGCTGCTGATTTTGCACTAAGACTAATCTGAATTTGAGATGGAATGTTGCCACCATCGGTACTGTCATTAATCATACCAACAATAGCATTTCCCAAACCAAAGGAAATTAAAACACCAATAAAACCAATAGAAGTGGCTGTCGCAATCAAAAGATTACGCCACTTACGTTCCATAAAATTGCTTAAAGATAATTTGAATTTGTTTTTGAGGGTCAACCCCTTATTTTTCGATTGTTTCAACGACTTCACCATCCTTCATTTTAATGACAACATCCGCATAATCCGCCACTTCAGGGTTATGGGTTACGATAATCACAGTCTTACCTGCCTCAGCTAGCTCTTTAAATATCTCTAGTACGTTTTCCTGTGACTGAGAATCAAGAGAACCAGTCGGTTCATCAGCCACAATCATTTCTGGATTATTGACTAGGGCACGGGCAATAGCCACACGTTGTTTTTGCCCACCAGAAAGCTGCTTAACATTTTTCTTGATAAAATCTCCAATCCCAAGACGGCTGAGCTCTCTTTCCGCAATCTCGACCATCTCTTTATCAGTCATATTTTTAACGTAAAGAGGCATCTTGACATTTTCAAGGACTGTTTGATGAGGGATAAGATTGAAATTTTGAAAAACAAAGCCAATATGAGCCTTTCTAAAATAGGTCAAGTCACGCTCTGAAAAATCACGCATATTCTGATTTTTGAAATAAAGATTACCTTGATACTGACTGTCCAAACCGCTAATAATACTAAGCAGACTGGTCTTACCACAGCCAGATGGCCCGTAGATGGCAGTGATCTTTCCTGGTGCAATCTCAAGTGTAACATCATTCAAAGCGCGCTCTTGGTTTGTACCATCGAGATTATAGTACTTTGAGATGTGGTCAATGGTTAAAATGGACATGATTTCCTCCGTAAATGTGATTTAGGTTAGAGTTCGATTGACTTTCCGCTGATTATCCACAAGAAATTTTTCAAGTAAATCAGTAGAAAGCTTTAACTAATCGCCTTCTAAAACGATACATTAATTATAATCATTTAATGTTTATAAAAATAGTGACATAAATGTCACTATGGCATGAGAAAAAGCCAAAGTCTTACGAACTTTGGCCTTGGTTTATTGACAATAAATACGAATAGCTTCTGCGAGAAAGACCGCAGTCCCTGCTCCTCCGACTTTATCGATAAAGCTAGAAAAGCGATTATCTATTTGGTACATCTGACCTAGCCCAGCTAATACCGTTTGGTCACATGGATAAAAATGCTGACTAATATAATCTTGCAACACCTTTACTTGCTCCTGAACACTATCATCACCGGGATTGGACTCCTTGAGTTGACCAAAGGTAGACATAATTGCAGTCATCTCTTTTGTAACTTTAGGGAAGGATTCCTCCCCCTTAGCCGCAAAAGCTTGATAAGTTTCTGTCTGACCCCATCTAGCCTGAGCTTCTTGCTGAAATTCTTCCAACGTTTTTTGATCAAATGCTTCAAATGACATTTCCTCTTCCTCCATTTGTAAGGCCTTAGCATGGGCTATGACAGCTTCTAAACGGGACTTTTTCAGCTCTAAAAGCTTGATTTGATCCTTAAGCGCTTGAACTTTGTCATAACCCGGTTGACCTACAATTTCCTTAATTTTTTTGAGAGGAAAGTCTAATTCACGGTAAAGCAATATTTCCTGCAAACGGACGACCGCATCGCGATTATAGTAACGGTAGCCATTTTCAGCAACCATTGACGGTTTCAGCAAATCAATTTCGTCATAATAATGAAGGGTGCGCACGCTGACACCTGATAGTTGGCTCACTTCTTTTACAGATTTCATTAGAACTCCTCTCTGATTAAGAGTATAGGCTATGACGCGGCGTGAGGGTCAAGGGGAAGAGAGTCTTTTTTGAAGTTCGTACAATTTCTTACTTTTCTTTCTTTTTCTGGCTTCGACGATGTAATAAGGCTTGATTAATACGTTGGGTTCTCATATGCATTTGCCAAATGAGGTAAAGCCAGATAATAATATAAACGGAAATGAAGACAATCCATATGATAGGATTCAGCAAAGCATCAATCCAACCCGCTATTAGACAAGTCCCTATCAGTACAATCGCCGTCAACAAGAAATGTAAGATTACTCTAAGTCTATACGACATACGGTCAAGCTCTTCCAAAATCCACGAGAGCATTCCCATTAAGCCACTCATCATAAAGAGGGCTAAAATATTTCCCACACTAACTTTTGGATAGATAAGCTGGGGAAATAGTTGACCTAGTAAAAGGAGGGCAAGGTAGAAGAACGATCCCGTTCTCACGCCGGATACAAAATAAGCAATTAAACGTTTCATTGATTCCTCCTAGACCCCTAAATAATCCATTAAGGATTTGACATATTTTCGGCTGACACTAGACTTAACGCCACCTGTCATTTTAGCCATCATATTTCCAGAAAAACTATCTGATAAAGACTCCAGATGGTCTATATTCATAACAGCATGACGTGATATCTGCAAAAAACTTCGACGATTGATGCGATGCTGAAAGTTTGTCAGTGTCTCTTTCATCGTATAGGTTTTGCCTATTGTATAAATCGTTAACACATTCTTATCAATCTCAGCTAGGATAATGTCATCAATTTTTACCATAACCAAATAATCATCCGTTTTAATAGGAATCACCACTTGATTTACAACTGAAAATTGTTCGAGGTAATCCATTACCTCTCGTGCTTGATCAGATAATCGCTCCGCTTGGATGACCACACAGGGGTCCTTTGTCGAAATATCTGATTTTTCTTCAAAACGAATTTTCATTCCTATTCCAACTCTCACTTATTTTTTCTTACTAGACTTCTTCACTAAAACAGACCAAAGAATGCCTACTAGAAGAATACCTCCTAACACTATAAAGTAAGTATTTTCCTTTGTCAACAACTCTTGCCACTTGAGTTGAACACCCATTTTCTCTTGGAACTCTTGACGAAGATCATCTTGACCTTTAAAGGTCTCACTTAATGTCTCATTCATGAGGACTTGCCGATAAAGTGCAGCAATATAAGTTGCTGGGGTACATTTCATTAGTAGTTGAGCAAAATTAGGTAGAACGCCCAAAGGTACATAAGTTCCTACCAAAAAACCGGAAGCTGTACCCACTATGGTCGCAAACTTTCCAAGACTATCTACTGATTGGAAAAAGTGAACAAAAATGGCATTCACCAAGCTAGAAAGCAGGCTACTAAGCAACATAATGAGGAGAACTTCAGGTAGTATGGATAGTTTGGGAACTTCTCTAAAATAGCCACACATCAGCACATACATAAGGACCTGCATGGCAAAAGAAATGATGATTGCACTCGCTAGATATGAAGATGGTAACCGCCACTTCCCTTGATCCGATAAATAAAGATCCTGATCTACTTGATGTTCACGGTCCTTTACCAACTGAGTCAAGGCAGCCAGACTGGTCGTAATCCCTGTCACTGCAAGCGTTCCACTCATTAGCCAATTATTTAACAAAGGACCACTGTTGGGGAGCTGAGCCCAAGCAACTGTTAGATTCTTTTGAAGAAAGATAATATAGAGAATAAAGGAAATCAAGGCTCCCAACAAGGAGAAGAAAACCCCTGAACGATTTCTAAAATACAATAAAAAATTCCGCTTTAGTAAGGCTAGCATTAGCGGACCTCCCTTCCTGTAAGTGCAATAAAGGCATCATCCATGGTCCCTGGACGAAACTCAAAATGGGCTAGTTTATCTCTAACTTGCGCCAGGTAATCAATGGCTTCTCTTTCACTCTCGGGTTGAAAAACATACTCCAATTGACTTTGTTGCTCTACTGACATTCCCGAAGTTTTGAGACTTTCTATCTGCTGTATCTCCTTGAAGCGAATCTTCAAGATGTTTTTTGCATACTGACTCTTAATATCTAATGCCGATCCTTGAGCAATCACTTTCCCATGGTCCACAATATAAATCTGATCAGCTTCATCTGCTTCATCAAGATAATGCGTGGTCAGTACAACGGTCATCCCCTCTTCCCTCTGCAATTGATAGAGCAAATCCCAAATAGACTTCCGAGTTTGGATATCCAAACCCGTTGTTGGCTCATCTAAGAACAAAAGGTCTGGACCGTGCAGTAGAGCACGCGCAATGTCAACCCGACGCTTTTGGCCACCTGAAAGCGTCCCGTATTTTTGTTTTTGGAAAGCTGATAGACCTAATCGATCAATGAGATTTGACACACGATTAGGTTTAAGACCTTTATACTGTTTAGCACGAATAATCAGATTTTCCCTAACTGTCAGCATCTCATCTAAAACACTGGTTTGGAAGACCACTCCAATTTTAGTACCGGGTTCATAGATAATTTCGCCTTGCGTTGGCTGTTGCAAACCAATCAACATGGAAATTGTCGTCGATTTGCCAGCCCCGTTCGGACCTAGAATCGCATTGAATGTCCCTCTTTTAAATTGTAAGTGAATATTATCCACGGCAAGATGATTTCCGTAACGTTTGCTTATGTTTTTAGCTTGTAAAATCATGTTCTCTCTCCTTTTGATAGAACCAGTCTAGCAAAAAAGCCGTTATAAAAACGGCTTTTGAGGATAAGTGGTCAAAATGAGAGTCCAAGTGGTGAGATGGAAGAGATAAACTGTATCTTCTGAAAAATCAAGTATTACAATAAAAAGCCAACTTCCATATTTAATTGCCGATAAAAAATAACACAAAAAGTAGGAATGAACTATCTTTTAATTTTATCCTCATAAAGTTTTCTAGTATCACTTCTTCAAATGCCTATCAAAAAAATGAATCGTAGCCAGCCAAGAGTCCTTACTCTCTTTCATCAATAAACGCCAATCTTTTCGATAACGGTGATTTGGTTGATAAGTCACTGTCAACATGTGACCTGTTTCATGATATTTTTTAAATGTAATGTGGTGTCCTTTATAATGTGAGACAATATCATCAATTGCTGACGAGGCATCCCATATTTCATCAACAGTACTTCCGAGCAATAAAATTGGCGAAGAGAGTTTACTAATGTCTATCCTAGCAGAGCAATCTTTAGGGATAGGTTTTCTAAAAAGTTTACTGAACAGATAATCTCTAAGTCGAAACTTTTGATAGGGAAGTTCTTTTTGCAAATGCGTCCAAGAAGAAGTATGAGAGTTCCATTTTCCTTCTATCCCTTCATACACCACATCAGAGGGTGAATTTAGTACCAAACATTGAATGTCATTAAAAAGGCTCTCCTCAGCTAAAACCAACTCTGCCCCCTTAGACCGTCCATAGATTCCAATTCTTTCACTATCTACTTGAGGATGCTGACGTAGATAATCCTTTGCTTCCACAAGGCACTCTAAAGGAATACGTTCCAAATGTTTTGGTAACCCCTCTAAACCAAAGTAGGCAACTGCTAGGCAAATATAACCTCTAGAAGATAAAAGCTGAGCTATATTCTGTGCCTTTTCAATCCGTCCTTCACTACCGCTCACAATAATCAATGCTGGTGTTTTTATTGCCTTTTTATCATAGAAGAGTCTCCCTTGAAAATGTTCCCCGTAAATATCTTGATGACTAATTTGCAAACTCATGTAACGTCTTGTAAAAATTCTATCTGCAATGACAGTAATTCCTTGCATAATTTTGATTTCCATAAAAAACCGATCTAATAAAGGAATTTTAGAAAGAGAGGTTGGGAGCTTCTTTTTCTTATTGGTCAAGGGCTTTGCATTAGAAAATAGTCCCATTGTTGAAATGCCTTCATAAGAACCAGAACAAGATGGAGTTCGTGACATATCAATAATACCATTCTCATCTGATACAAAAGTCGCTGTTGATTTCCATAAAACATCATGAGCTAAAAGCATGGGAGCATTGATACAATAATAATCAGATAGATACATTTCAACTCGATATGTTTCTTTTGGTTTTAAGCCATCGATGACAATATTAAAAGATTCGTCTGCTAACTCAGATACTGAAATAAGTTCAATTTGTATATTCATATCTTCCTCTTTTTGTTAATATGATTAACAATATGGTTTTAAAATTACCGTGATTTTTACCACGGTAATTCTCGCCATACCTGTTCAACATCATCCATCAGTTTCATAACCATTTGAAGGTCCTCCTCACTATAGTTTCTTAAAACTGAAAAGATGGCTTTTTCAATATGTTCTTGCTGCTCTTTATGGATGTTAAAAACTTTAATTCCTTTTTTGGATAATATCAGATATTTATTTTTTTCATTATCCGGTGCAAATTCAAAAGTAACGAGGTCTTTCTTGGTTAAACGTCTAACACTCTGAGTAACGGCACTCCTTGATACTTCAAGTAACTCAGATAATTTTACTAGATTCACAGGCTGATTCCGACCTATCAGGTCAATCAAATGGACTTCATTAATAGTGATTGATTTATCAATGCTATTTCTATGCTGATTCTTTTTCAACCGTTCAAAGGCTAAGGCAAAGCTGTTAAAACGATTATTAAACTTATGCAGTTCTTTCTTATTCATAGTTTCCTTCTTTTTGTTAATGATATTAACAAAATAGCGTTTTCTTGTCAAGAAGAGTAAAAAATCCTCCAGAGCTTAGCTCCGAAGGATTCATTTTTATTTCACAACAATGTTGACAAGTTTGTTCGGCTTCAATAGTCCAGTGGACTGTTGAAGGTAGCAGATAAGGCTAATAAACTCATTATTTAACGACAATATTAACGAGTTTATTAGGTACACTAATTACTTTCACAATTTCCTTGCCATCAATCTCTGCTTTGACTTTTTCGTTAGCAAGAGCTACTTCTTGCAACTCTTCGCGTGAAAGATCTTTAGCGACCATCAATTTGGCACGGACTTTACCTTTGATTTGAACAACGATTTCGATTTCATCTTCAACCAATTTGCTTTCGTCCCATGTTGGCCAAGCTACATAAGAGATTGACTCACCTGTTTCCGCCACTGTTTGCCAGAGTTCTTCTGCCAAGTGAGGCGCAAATGGAGCAATCAATTGGATAAAGCCTTTGGCGTAATCCACGTAGAGTTTGTCTTCCTTGTTAGCTGCATTGACAAAGACCATGAGTTGGGCAATGGCTGTGTTGAATTTCATAGACTCGACTTGCTCAGTAACAGATTTAACCGTTTCGTTATAAACCTTGTCAAGAGCGCCATTGTTTTCCGCAACGATTTCTTTACTTGTGATCAAACGGTAAACACGGTCAAGGAACTTACGGCTTCCTTCTAGACCTTCTTCAGACCAAGCGATTGAAGCATCAAGTGGTCCCATGAACATTTCATAGACACGAAGGGTATCAGCACCGTATTGTTCCACCACATCGTCTGGGTTCACCACGTTCTTGAGGGATTTAGACATCTTAGCCGGTGCTTGCTCCAATTCTTCCCCTGTTTCCATGTGGAAGAAGGAACCGTCACGTTTTTCAACCTTATCAGTTGCCACGAGAGCACCACGGTGGTCACGGTAGCTTGTTCCCAAAATCATTCCTTGGTTAAAGAGTTTTTGGAATGGCTCCTTAGTTGGTACAACACCAAGGTCATAGAGGAATTTGTGCCAGAAACGAGCGTAAAGCAAGTGGAGCACGGCGTGTTCTGCACCACCCACATAGATATCTACCGGCAACCATTGTTTGAGGAGGTCCTCATCAGCCAATTTTTCTGTGTTGTGTGGATCAATATAGCGGAGGTAGTACCAGCTTGAACCTGCCCATTGTGGCATAGTATTGGTCTCACGACGACCTTTGACGCCATCTTCACGAGTCACTTCCAGCCAGTCTGTCAAGTTAGCTAGTGGGCTTTCCCCAGTACCTGAAGGGCGGATGTCCTTGGTGACTGGCAAGACAAGTGGCAAGTCACTTTCTGGAACAGCTGTTGAAGTCCCATCTTCCCAATGAATGATTGGGATTGGTTCACCCCAGTAACGTTGACGGCTAAAGAGCCAGTCACGGAGACGGTAGGTAACTTTTTCTTGACCAAAGCCTTTTTCTTCCAACCAAGACACGATTTTGGCAATCGCTTCTTCTTTGTTGAGACCGTTCAAGAAGTCAGAGTTGACGTGAAGGCCGTCTTCCGTGTAAGCAGCTTCTTCAACGTTGCCACCTTCAAGCACTTCTACGATTGGAAGATCAAACTGTTTAGCAAATTCCCAGTCACGTTCATCGTGGGCAGGTACGGCCATAACGGCACCTGTTCCGTAGCTAGCAAGAACGTAGTCGGCAATCCAGATTGGGATTTCTTTACCATTGACAGGGTTTACGGCATAAGCGCCAGTCCAAACCCCTGTCTTTTCCTTGGCAAGGTCTGTACGAGCCAAGTCTGATTTAAGGCTAGCTTGGTGTTTGTAATCAGCTACAGCCTCAGCTTGTTCAGGTGTTGTGATGGCATCTACTAGTTCATGTTCAGGTGCCAAAACAGTGAAAGTCGCACCAAAAAGAGTATCAGGACGAGTGGTAAAGACGGTGAATTCCTTGTCTGTTCCTTTCACTTTGAAAGTGACATTGGCACCAGTTGATTTACCAATCCAGTTGCGTTGCATGTCCTTGATAGACTCTGGCCAATCAAGGTCATCCAAGTCATTGAGCAAGCGCTCTGCATAGGCAGTAATTTTAAGCATCCATTGGCGCATTGGTTTGCGGACAACTGGATAGCCACCACGCTCAGAAGTTCCATCTGGAAGGACTTCTTCGTTGGCAATGGCTGTTCCCAATTCTTCCACCCAGTTTACTGGCACTTCCGCTTCATAGGCTAAACCTTTTTCGTAAAGCTTGGTGAAGATCCATTGCGTCCACTTGTAGTAGTTTGGATCTGTAGTATTGACTTCACGGTCCCAGTCGTATGAAAATCCGAGTGCATTGATTTGGCGTTTGAAGTTGGCAATGTTTTCCGCTGTAAAGTCAGCTGGGTCATTCCCTGTATCCATAGCATATTGCTCTGCAGGCAAACCAAAGGCATCCCATCCCATTGGGTGAAGGACGTTGTAGCCTTGTGCACGTTTGAAACGGCTGAGGATATCAGTCGCTGTGTATCCTTCTGGGTGTCCTACGTGAAGACCCGCTCCAGATGGGTAAGGGAACATGTCAAGCGCATAAAACTTAGGTTTTGAGGCGTCTGTTCCTGTCTTAAAAGTGTGATTGTCAGCCCAGTATTTTTGCCACTTAGGCTCGATTTCTTTATGATTGTAAAAACTCATGGTTTCTCTCCAATATTCGTAATGCTTCTATTATAGCATTTTTGAAGGATTTTTAAAGATGATAAGGGAACTTTAAAAGGCAAATTCACCTGAGTCTTTTTTGCGTTCTTTTCATTCTTTTTAAGTTTTTTTGCGCTTTTGTGTTGTAGAAAAGCAAAAAGATGCTATACTAGTATCAGAAAGAAGGTGACTCATGTATCAGGAGCAACGATTAGAGAAAATATTAACACTCTTGGAAGAGAGGGGAAACCTATCTGTCAAGGAAATGGTTGATGAATTAGGCGTTTCCAAAGACACTGTCAGAAGAGATTTCGACTGTCTCAGCCAGAGGAATCTGGCTCAACGTACCCATGGTGGCATTCTTCCAGTTAAAAATACCACTGTTCTAGGCTTCCAAGAACGTCAGAAAGGACTCACTGAAGACAAGAAAAAAATGGCAAACCTAGCGCTTAGCTTGGTCAAAGACCAATCTCTACTCTTTTTCGATGTCTCTACCTTGATGCTTGAAGTCTCACAAAAATTGACTAAGAAGGTCACTGTCTACTCCCACTCTTTGGACAACGCCTTGGTCCTAAGTGGCAAAGAAGGCGTTGACTTCCATCTCTTGGGAGGAAGATTTTACAGTAAAAACCGCTTCTACTATTCGCTTCACGAAGCCCAGCTCTTGCAACATCTACAATTTGACTTAGCCTTCTTTGGAGCGGCTAGTCTCAATCAAGGAGTGGTCAGTTATGAGGACGAGGAGGATGTTGCTGTTAAGCAACTGGCCATGCAGGCTGCCCGAACCAAGGTTCTTATTGCTGAATCAGACAAGTATGAAAAACATTCCAAATATATCTTGGGCAAGATTGAAGACTTTGACTACTGGATTACAGATAAAAAACCTGATCCTGATTTGGTCGAAGCCCTTAAAGACAAAGTAACGATTTTATATGATGGAAAGGATAGCGATTATGAATAATATCCGTTTGATTATCAGTGACATTGATGGCACTATTCTCACTAGTAACCACCAGGTGGATGAACAACTGATTGAGGTAATGCCAGAGCTTGAAAAGGCAAATATTCCCTTTGTTTTAGCTTCTGCCCGTTCTCCACTAGGAATGCAACCAATCGCTCATAAACTGGGACTTCATGACAATCCCATCGCCTGCTACAACGGCGCCTTAGTACTTGAGGGTGACCGTACTATCATCCAACACCCTGTGGATAAAGCTGAAATTCAAGAACTTCTTAGCTACTTATCCACAGATTATCCAAGTGTCTCTGTGAATATCTACTCTGGCAAGGACTGGATTACCAACAAACTAGACAAATGGTCTCAGTTGGAAGGAAGCATCACGGGTGAATCTCCTATTATTAAGGAGCTGCAAGACACGGTCTCAGATTCAGAGCCTCCTATCCACAAGCTTTTGTTGATTGATGAGCCTGAAGTTATTCAGGACCTCCATCAAAAACTCCTAAGCATGGATTTTACACAGACAGCCTTCTACCTATCCAAAGATAACTACCTTGAAGTCACAGCCAAACATGTTTCTAAAGAACACGCTCTCATCGAGGTTGCCAAATATTACGACCTTCCTCTTGAACAAGTCATGACAATCGGAGATAACTTCAACGACAGTCCTATGCTGGCTCTAGCTGGCCTGGGAATTGCTATGTGCAATGCACCTGAAGGGGTCAAGGAAACAGCAAACTTAGTAACGACTTCAAATGATGAACATGGTGTGGCTCAAGCTATTACAGAGCATGTCCTAAACTAAGCCAATATCTAATGGTGGGAACAGCCTTTAATTGCCAACTCGAATTTTAGAACAAAAGGAAAGGTGCCCCAGAGGTGCCTTTCCTTTTTCAACGAAAAAAGTCTTCCTCTCTCGAGGAAGACCTAAATTGTCTAAAGATAAAGAAGGAGACCTACAAGAATTCCAATGACATAGCCTGCCAAAACATCACTAGGATAGTGAACACCACCTAGCACGCGCAAAAGAGCTAGAGCGCCCGCCAGAAAAAGCATAGCCCCACCTAGCCAGGGGTTAAGCGTCAGGGCCAACATAGCAATAACAGTCGCTGAGAAAACATGCCGGCTGGGAAAGGACTTGCCTAGACTGTCCTTCTTAATAAGGGGTTGGATAGCCCAAGTCTGGTATGGACGCGGTCGATTATAGAGACTACGACCAAGAGAAAGAAGGAAAAAGCCTCCCCCCATAATAAGCACTGTCGTAGAGAGAATAAACCAGCCACCCCTTAGCCAAACCCAAATAAGAAATATAGGAAAAAGCAGGTAAAAAGTCCTAGTTATAATTTTGTTCAAGCCTTCTAAAACCTTAGCGTAAGAACGTAAAGGAGTACTAATCCTATCGTAAAATCGTTTATAATTCATCATCCGTTAGAAAAAAGGGAGTGACACAGAACTAAATTTCAAAAATCTAGCTTCTAGTCTCTCCCCTCAAGTTTAATGAGATAGTCTTCCGAGGTTGAAGACTCTTATCTCGACCTCTATTTGTCTATCTTAGAGTTCAGCGATTTGGTAAAGTTCAAGTTCAGCAGCTGTTTCTGAACCAAACATGTTAATCATGATTTTAACCTTGTTGTTTTCAATTTCTACAACACGGCCTTCTTGACCCATAAAGGCACCATCAATGATTTGAACCACATCACCAACCTTGATATTCGTATCAAAGACATCAACTGTTTGACCCATTGAAATCAAGATTTGACGGATTTCCTCTTCCAAAAGTGGTGTTGGTTTAGAACGGTTTCCGTGAGAACCAACGAAACCAGTAACGTTTGGAGTATTACGAACAACAAACCATGCTTCGTCTGTCATTACCATCTCAACAAGAACGTAACCAGGGAAGCGGTTTTCTTCCACTTCTTTCACTTTACCGTTTTTCTCAACATTGACAGTTTGAGTTGGGATTTCAACACGCAAGATATTTTCAAGCATGTTATAAGTTTGAGCACGTTGCAAAAGATTTTCTTTAACTTTATTTTCGTATCCTGAATACGTTTGAAGGACGAACCAGCCCTTGTCGAATGAATCTAGCATTTTAGGATTCCTTTCTTTGTTTTAAATGACATTTAAACACCATTAACCATCAATCTTCCAGGCTCAAGCGTTAAATGTAAATGAATGCCTATGTTTTAATTCAAAGCGTAATAAAAAAGCCTGGTGGCCCTTGTCATCGCTTTTATCTGCATTTATTATAACAAAAAAGAGCAGGCATTCCCACTCTTTTTGTGTTTTCTTTAGAAAAAGTTAATCAGTGCTGACATAGCGCGACTCAACAATTCATCAAACGCATAGATGATGACAGTGAAGAACGCAGTATACTCAAGAACTGAAATAAAATCGTGCCAGCGTTGTTTACGGTCTGGCCAAGTCGTGTCTTTCAAGACTTTGAAAATACTTCCAGTTTGTCTCACGGTGTCTCCTATCTTGTTTCCTTATGCAAGGTGTATTTTTTACAATGTTTACAAAATTTGTTAACTTCTAGTCGTGTTGGTTTGGGAGTACTACTAACATTAATTGAGTAGTTTCGGCTCCCACATTCAGCACACGCTAGGCTTGCTTTTTTCTGTGCCATAACGCCTCCGTTCTTTTTATCTTACCACTTTTAAATGCAATTGACAAGCTATCTGAATAGACCTGAGAAGGAGTCTGAAATCTTATCCCATAGACTGCTTGCTTGATCTTTTACATCATTGACAACGTCTGAAGCCTTATCTGTCCATGACTTGTTATTACTATTGCGAGAGTCATTTGGATCTGCCGTATAGTCTAGTGTTTGACCATCAGCCGCATAGGCATTTTCAACGGTAAACTCATTACCTGGTGTATTTGGCAAAACGTCCGCAGCGATATAGCTGAAAATAGTTGAAGCTGTTCCCGAGCTTGCTCCTGTTAAGTAGTGACTCTCGTCAGTCTTATCAAAACCAATCCAAGTCGTCATAACCACATCAGGAGTATAGCCAATTACCCACTGGTCACTGGTCAAATCCTTGTTGAATTCAGCCTGAACAGTACCTGTCTTACCTGCCATGGTGTAACCCGTGTAGTTGGCATTAACAGCGGAACCATTTGAGAAGGTACCGAGCATCATGCTAGTCATCTGATTAGCTACAGACTGGCTAACAACACGTTTAGACTTCTTACTATGGGTAGCAATGATATCACCACTAGCATTTTCAATCTTAGTGATGAAATAAGCTGTGTTCATCTCACCACCATTGGCAAAAGTTGCATAAGCCTGAGCCATTTGTAGAGGACTAGCTGTCACACCACCACCGAGTGAAATCCCTAATTCTTCTGGGACATTGTCAAAGTTAAGACCGAATTTCTGACCGTAACTAATCCCTTTTTGAATACCGATTTGGTTAAAGAGGTAAACTGCCGGAATATTGTAAGAGTTGGCCAAAGCTTGATACATGGGCACATCCTCAGTCTCAACACCACCATAGTTGGTTGGGGTATAGCCATTGTAATCAATTGGCGTATTAGGAAGGTCCTTATTGATGCTCCATCCTGAAGCCAGAGCTGGGGCATAGACCACTAAAGGTTTGATGGTCGATCCAGGACTACGCTTCCCTTGAGTTGCATAGTTAAAGTTACGGAAGGTTGTATCACTTGTACCACCTACACGACCGACCAGACCACGGACTGCTCCAGTTGATGGATCAAGCGCTACACTAGCTGACTGGGCTGTGCTACCGTCACTTTCTGACGTTGGGAAGAGATAGGTATTTTCATAGGTCTGCTGCATATTAGCTTGTGAGTTGGCGTCCATCTCTGTGTAGATTTTGTAGCCATTTTTAACAATTTCATCCTCACTCAAGCCATAAGTCTTCGTAGCTTCTTCAATGACAGCATCAAAGTAAGACGGATACCTATAGTCATCGCCAGTTCCTTGATAAGTATCATCCAAGCGACTAGCCATATCAACTCCAGCTGCACTATCAGCATCAGCTTGACTCAACTTCTCATCATCTACCATATTGGCAAGGACAGTGTTTCGACGGTTGGTCGCATTTTGGATATTATCAATCGGATTGTAAATTTCAGGACCCTTAAGCATACCTGCGAGTGTCGCTGCCTCATCCACCGTTAGATTGGCAGCACTTGTTCCGAAGTATTTTTGGCTGGCGTCTTCAACACCCCAAACACCATTTCCGAAGTAGGCGTTATTGAGATACATGGTAAGGATTTCTTGCTTGCTGTATTTCTTGGTTAATTCCAAAGAAAGAAAGAATTCCTTGGCCTTACGAGTTACTGTCTGTTCCTGAGTCAAAAAGGCATTTTTAGCCAACTGTTGCGTGATGGTCGAACCACCACCAAATCGACCCATGGAAACAATGGCTAGGAGGAAACGTTTGACGTTAATTCCACTATTTTTGTAGAAAGTACGATCCTCCGTTGCAATGACGGCATTCTCTAGGCTATCACTAATAGCATCTAGCTCCACATAGGTCCCTTTTTGCCCTGACAATGAACCAGCTTGATTGCCTTCTTTGTCATAGATAACCGTAGTAGCCTTCAAGGCATCCTGAAGATCTGAGACATTGGTCGTCTTAGCGATATAGAAGAGATAAGAGCCTACTGTCAGAACCAACACGGCTACCAAGATAAAGAGAATTTTACCAATATGATAACGACGCCAGAAACGGCGAATAGGATTTCTTGGGGAAAGCGTAAACTTGCTCAAGAACGCCTGAACCTTACCTAAGGGTTTGGTGGTATCAATAGGTTTCTTTTGCTTAGAACGTTGATAACGTGACGTCTCTTGACTTTCCTGAGACATATCCAAGTCTTCAACAGCTTGTTCAACCTCATCAGGTTTCTTAGCGAACAATCCCTTTATCTTATCTTGTAAATCCTTCGATTTTCCAGCAGGCAGGGATTCCTTACCCTTTTCGCTAGTTTCTTCTTTAAAAAGTTTGTTTTTTAGATTATCAAAAAATGTCATGACCCTATTATAACAAGTTTTTACAGGTTCTGTCCTCTTTTAAACGTTCATGATATAATGAAACCATGACTTTACACGTAGAAATTATCAATCCCTATCCTGAAACAACTGTCAAAGAATTACTAGAAACCAAGCTCCTCATCCCTCGTAAGATTCGTCATTTCCTACGCACGAAAAAACATGTCCTCATCAATGGAGAAACTATTAATTGGCAGAGTCCCGTTAAAAAAGGTGATAGGATTAGCCTGACCTTTGACACAGAGGACTATCCTAATAAAACTATCCCTATGGGAGACGCCAATTTGGTAGAACCTCTCTATGAGGATTCGCATCTCATCGTGGTCAATAAGCCTGAAGGAATGAAGACGCATGGCAATGAACCCACAGAAATCGCTCTTCTTAACCATGTTTCAGCTTATTGTGGACAAACCTGTTACGTCGTTCATCGACTAGATATGGAAACTAGTGGGGCTGTGCTTTTCGCTAAAAACCCTTTTATTCTGCCAATTCTTAACCGGCTTTTGGAAGATAAGATGATTCAGCGTCAATACTGGGCAGTGACTGAAGGTAAATTTCAGACCAAGAAAACTGTTTATAAGGACAGGATTGGACGCGACCGCCACGATCGTAGAAAACGGGTGGTTGATTCTAGAAAAGGGCAGGTTGCCTATACAACCGTCACACGCCTCAAAACCTTTAAAGGAGCCAGTCTGATCAATTGCCAACTCAGAACCGGCCGAACCCACCAAATTCGTGTGCATCTGGCACATCACGGTCATGCCATTCTGGGAGACCCACTTTACAGCCATCGACCAGCATATCGACTCATGCTACACGCGCACACTCTTAGTTTCACTCACCCCCTAACACTCGAAAAAGTCACTGTTAAGGCTCAGTCCGACAGTTTTGAGAGAGAGTTAGCAACTAATAAGTAAGTAAAGTATTCACTATGATTTCACAAGAAAAAGTAGCCGAAACCAGGCTACTTTTCTTGTGATTCTTGTGAACTAAGTGAAAGCTCTTTGGCTTTCCCCTTGAAAATCTTTCTGAACATCCCTCTAAATCTATCAATCTGTAAATCTATTACGTTTTAGTATGACAAACCCTAAACAGGGAAACAAGTTGTTCTTACAGGCTTTTTCTGTCTAAAAACCACCTTGAATCTCCCTTTACATTATGTTATCCTTTACATATCATTTAAAATTTAAGGGGTATTTAATTATGAATCCAGTCGATCAATGGCTAGCAATTAACGCCAAGTATTTTCCAACAGAACAAGTTCAGTACATCCGCCAACGTCTTGAGGCACTTCCTGAACAACAACTTTCAATGCTTTACTCAATCAGCTTCCAAGATCCTACGATGATGCTTATTATCTCACTTTTTGGTGGTTCTCTTGGAATCGACCGCTTTATGTTGGGACAAGTTGGTCTTGGTATCGGTAAACTTTTGACATGTGGTGGATGTGGTATCTGGTCAATCGTTGACTGGTTCCTTATCATGGATGCTACTCGCCAATCAAACGCTCAAAAACTCTTTGCAGTTATTGGCTAATGAAAAACTATTTCACACGCTTGTGGGCCTACCACCAGCGTTTTTTTAGATTATATCTCTTAGTTTTAGTGGCAGTTTATGGAGTCTACCTTTTGCATCTGCCAACACCACTCAGTCTTATCCTAAAACCTTTAGGACTCAAGAGTTGGAGCGCAGGCCTAACACGCGCTAGCGTTAGACTACTACACCTAGATTGGCAAGGAGCATGGGACTATAATCCTCTGATATACCCTCTAGTGGTCTACATCTTAGCCTATTTCTTTCTCTTTCCCATCTTTAGTGACACGAAGATTATAGAGAAATAAACTGTCCTATCCAACTCCCATTGCACATCCCTTGCACTATTGCTATAATTGTAATCATCAAAATTTATAATCGAAACAAACGGAGGCTAACTATATGAAACAACAAGATTGGATTGATTTTTTCCAAGCCGTCCACGGACGTAATCCAAGTATCCAAGAAATGGCTGAAGCAGCCAATCGAGGCGAGTTTGTCCGAGAAACTCCCAAACAAACTGTCGAAGCAACAAAAAATCTCTCACAAAAAGAGACTGTAGAAACTGCCGAAAATGATGTTGACAATTATGATGTTGCTGAAGAACCACTAGCTGATACCAACTTAGAGGAACTACAGGATTTACCAAATACTAGCCCCGCGTCAAGTCAGACTAATGCTACCTTCCAACATCCAAATCATAACTTTAACGAGACTTGGACGCAACACGAAAGTAAGTCTCAAACAAACCTCATCATGATAGCCATCGCTTCTATCCCAGTTATCCTCTGGGCTCTTGCAATGATACTCTTTGGAATTGCCAGTGATGAGCTTAGTGGCGGCTTGCTCACGGCTTTTCTCTCCATCATCATTTCTTTACCCTTGGTAGTACTTCAAATATTACCAGCTCTTCTAAATAAAACCGATAAAAAATGGCCAATCTTTATCCTATCCTTTCTTCTAGGATGGACATTCATCGGTTGGGTTATCTTTCTTGTTATTTCTATCAATACGAATAAGGAAGCAGAGCGCATTAGACAGCAACAAATGATGATGCAGATGTCAGGTAAACAAGGAAGTTCTGACATGTTTAACCCTTTTCACTGATTAACCATAAATAATAAAAAGAAAACCCAGAAAAAGTTTCTCGACTTTTCCTAGGTTTTTTTGCTTTCTTAAATCTTAGTAACCCATCATTCCTGGATCCATAGCTGGCGCTGCTGGAGCCTCTGGTTCAGGTTTGTTGGCAACGACTGCTTCGGTTGTCAAGATAAGACTTGCTACTGAAGCGGCATTTTGAAGGGCAGAACGCGTTACCTTAACTGGGTCAATGATTCCTGCTTCAACCATATCTACCCATTTACCGTTAGCAGCGTTAAAGCCTGTACCAACTGGGCTGTTCTTCAATTTATCGATGATAACGGAACCTTCATATCCAGCATTATAGGCAATTTGGCGAACTGGTTCTTCCAAAGCACGAAGAACAATGTTACGTCCTGTAGCGTCGTCACCTTCAAGATCAAGCTCAGCAACCTTAGCAATGACGTTAACAAGAGCTGTACCTCCACCTGCTACGATACCTTCTTCAACAGCGGCACGAGTAGCGTTAAGGGCATCTTCGATACGAAGTTTCATTTCTTTAAGGGCTGTTTCAGTGGCTGCACCGACCTTAACAACTGCAACCCCACCAGACAATTTAGCCAAACGCTCTTGAAGTTTTTCACGGTCAAATTCAGATGTTGTTGTTTCCAATTGAGACTTGATGAGGTTTACACGGTTAGCAATCGCTTCTGCGCTTCCTGCACCTTCAACGATAACTGTGCTATCCTTATCCACAGTTACTTTCGAAGCTTGACCAAGTGCTGCCATCGTTGCATCCTTAAGCTCAAGACCAAGATCCTCAGTAATAACAGTTGCTCCAGTCAATACGGCAATGTCTTCTAACATCGCTTTACGGCGGTCACCAAAGCCAGGCGCCTTAACAGCAACAACATTGAAAGTTCCACGAATCTTGTTAAGAACAAGCGTAGGAAGCGCTTCACCATCCACATCATCAGCAATAATCAAAAGTGGACGACTGGTCTTAAGCACTTCTTCCAAGAGTGGGAGGACATCTTGAATATTTGAAATTTTCTTGTCAGTCACAAGGATAAATGGATTTTCAAGGTCAGCGACCATTTTTTCATTATCAGTAACCATGTACTGAGAAAGATAACCACGGTCAAACTGCATACCTTCAACCACTTCGAGTTCTGTCTCCATACCACGAGACTCTTCAATAGTGATAACACCGTCATTACCCACACGTTCCATTGCTTCTGAAATGTATTCACCAACTTTTTCAGAACGTGATGAAACAGCTGCAACTTGGGCAATGGCTTCCTTATTAGCAACTGGTTGAGCAATAGCTTTAAGCTCTTCCACAGCTGTAGCCACAGCTGCTTCAATCCCACGACGGATACCGATTGGATTAGCACCAGCCGTTACATTTTTTAGACCTTCACGGACAATAGCTTGTGTCAAAACAGTGGCTGTAGTTGTTCCGTCACCGGCAATATCATTAGTTTTTGAAGCCACTTCGCTGACGAGCTTGGCACCCATATTTTCAAAGTGATCTTCAAGTTCGATTTCTTTAGCAATTGTTACACCATCATTAGTGATAAGAGGTGAGCCAAAAGCTTTTTCCAAAACCACGTTACGACCTTTAGGGCCAAGCGTTACCTTAACTGTATCAGCCAAAGTATCAACACCACGAACCATTGCTGCGCGTGCATCTGATGAAAATTTAATATCTTTTGCCATAGTTACTCCTTCTTTATCTTAGTTTATATCTGATTAGCATTGACCTACGCGAGGACCGCTAAAATATCTGCTTCACGGATAATTGAAACGGAATCATCTCCGTCTTTAACATTGACACCTGCACCATTTTCAACAAGAACTTTATCGCCTGCTGCAACACTAGGTGCAATCAATTCACCAGTAAGAGTACGGATTCCTTCACCTACTGCCAAAACCTCAGCAGTCTTTGTAGCTTCATGACTGGCTCCTGCCAATACAAAGCCACTAGCTGTTTTTTCTTCTGTTTCTTCAAAACGGACAACGATACGATCGCCCAATGGTTTCAATGCCATACCAATTACCTCCAAATGTTATTTGTTATTAGTAACGTGTGAAACGTTATTTTTAGCACTCATTAAGCAAGAGTGCTAATCTATATATTTATTTTAGCACTTGGTCAAAAATAGTCAAGAAAAAACTACCCAAAATCTGAACTTTGGATAGTTTCTTTTTGCTTATTAACCGAGTACCAAGGCATCGTCATTGAGTACTTGTCCACTATTTTTGTGGAAGAGATCCATAAGTTCTGCAACAGTGAGATTTTTCTTTTCCTCACCTCGCACATCGACGACGATTTTACCATGATAGAGCATGACCAGACGGTTCCCATATTCGATAGCATGTTCCATATTATGGGTAATCATAAGGGTTGTCAACTCTTGTTCTTCAACAATCTTACGCGTCAAATTCATGACCATATCACTTGTCTTTGGATCCAGTGCAGCTGTATGTTCATCGAGAAGCAAAATCTTTGGACGAACCAAGGTCGCCATAGCAAGTGTCAAAGCTTGGCGTTGACCCCCTGACAAGAAATTAGCATCGGTCTTCATACGATTTTCAAGCCCAAGACCAAGATCTATCAAGGCTTCCTTGAACACTTGACGTTCGCTCTCAGTAATAGACTTTTTAAAGAAGCTACGTTTCTTACCTCGACGATAGGCAATTGCCATATTTTCTTCGATAGAAAGGTTTGTCGCTGTCCCCATTCGAGGATCTTGGAAAACACGGCTAATGTCTTTAGAGCGCTCATCTACAGATGCTTTCTTAATAGATTGTCCCTCCAACAAGATATCCCCTTCATCAATGCTAAGAACACCAGCGATTGAATTCATCAAGGTTGATTTACCAGCACCATTTCCTCCAATAACAGAGATAAAGTCTCCCTGCTCAATGTCGAGATCCAAACCACGAAGGACGTGATTTTCATTGACTGTGCCTTTTTCAAAGGTCTTGTGAATCTGTTGTAAACTAAGTAAAGCCATTACTTGTCACCTCCTAAAGTCAAGGATTTGTTAGGTTTGATTTTCAATTTTTGTCGTACTTCTGGTACATATAGGATGACAGCAAGCAAGATGGCTGAAGCCAATTTCAACATTTGAGCATCAACGTTCATGGCAAGGATAATAACCAAGACCAGACGGTAAAGAACAGCTCCTACAACAATTGACCACAGGCGTTTACCAAGTGGTAGATACTTGACGATAACTTCAGCCAAGATAATTGCAGCCAAGCCATTTACGATTGTACCAGTACCCATATTCATATCCGCATAGCCATTGTTTTGAGCTAGGAGAGCACCTGATAGGGCAATCAAACCATTGGAAATCATGTAGCCAAGAATCTTCATACGGTCAACCTTGATACCATTGGCTTCACCCATAGCAAGGTTATCACCTGTCGCACGAAGGGCCAGACCAACCTGCGTATTAAGGAGGACAACCAACATAAGCACTACCAGACTAACAAAAATCAGTCCTAATAGAATCACACCATTCAGCTTAGACAAACCGAGTCCCATCACCATAGTTACTAGCGTATTATGTCCTGATAGAGAGACATTGGCACTTCCAAGAACCAAAAGGTTAACGGAATAGAGCCCCGTTAAGGTAATAATCCCTGTTAAAAGTGCTGGTATCTTCATTTTCGTATGCATAAAGCCAGACACAGCTCCAGCAAGCATACCAGCCACAAAACCACCTAAAGTCGCAAAGATTGGGTTGATTCCACGGATAATCATGATAGTTGTCGTAGCAGCACCTAGTGGGAAGGCCCCTTCAGCTGTCAAATCAGCAAGGTCCAAAATACGGAAGGTAATGAAGACCCCAATAGCCATAATTGCCCAGAGAAGCCCCTGAGAAATGGCTGTCAGAACGACATTTGAAAAACCATTTTTAGATGACTTATTAACCTTAAGCTTAATGACACCTTTATCTTTTTTAGCAATTGGTTTGTCATCTTGTGTTGATGCCTTAGATTCCTCGTCACTAATACTAGAAACATCAATTCCAAGTTCTTTAGCCATATCATGGTTAACCACAACATTTAGTGTTTTAGGATACTCTGCATCGACATCCTTGACCTTCTCACCTCGGAGAACACGGCCTGCCAACTTACCTGTTTGACGACCAAGCGCTTCATAGTTGGTTCCATAAGTGAATAGGACACCTTTTTCCACACTACCAGCATCACTACCAACAACAGGAACTTTAGTCTCTTTAGAAAGGTCTACCAAGGTATTAATAGCACTAACAATGGTATTGTCAGTCGGGATAAAGATGACTTGGGTCTGACTCATCAAACTCTTGGCTGTATCTTGAATATCGTTGGTTGATGAAATCCCTTTGATAACCGTTTCGATACCAGCTTCCTTGAAGTATTTCTTGGCTTCTTCAACCTGAACTTCTGAGTTACGCTCGCTGGTCGTGTACATAATCCCAACTTTTTTAGTGTTTGGAAGGACCTTTTTCAACAACTCAACTTGTTTGTTGATTGGTGACATGTCGCTTGTCCCTGTCACATTTCCTCCAACATTGTCCATAGACTTAACCAATTTAGCTGAAACTGGATCTGTAACAGCTGTAAAGAGAATTGGCTTGTCCTTTGTCAAACTACTCAAAGACTGGGCTGCTGGGGTTGCAATAGCTAACATGACATCATTATCTTCAATAAGCGACTGAGAAATCGTCTGCAAGTTAGACTGATCTCCTTGTGCATTCTGATAATCGATTTTGATGTTCTTACCGTCAACATAACCTTCCTCTTTGAGTTCTTCAATGAACCCTTTACGTGTCGCTGACAAAGAAGGATGTTCCACATATTGGAGCACACCGACGTGAACCAAATCTTTATTAGAAGCATTGGAACATGCTACCAAGAGGACAGCTGTGATAACAGCCATCATACTGACCAAGAATTTCTTCATCTTGTATACCTCTATTTTTTATTCTATCTATTTCCAATTTTCTTTCATCTTTTTTCCGAGACGATAGAGTCAAAAGAAAATTAAAAATAGACCACGGTATGAAAAAAACCAGTTAGGACAGGCCCAACTGGTTTTATGCATCTTGACTAGCACAGGCTAGCTTATGTCACCGGTTAGACCTATTCATCTAATCGGCTAATCCATCACAAAATGCTTTAGCTTCATAGATACAAACTGACTGACGCTTGTATCCTGAAACACAAACGTCCTATCTAAAGAAACTAAAGTAATAAAAAGCTTTAAGATTTCCCAAATGGGTCGCTTTATTAAGCATGTGATGCCTCCGTAGTTATAATAGTTTTAAGTTTACACTATTTAGATAATTCTGTCAAATTGGAATTTACTCTCTTTTCTCTCAATTTATCATTGTCACTGTAAAAGAAAAATCTCTTCCTACTCCTGCAAGAAAAGATTTTTTACTATTAAGCATCTTGTTCTGTTGTTAAGATAGCAAGTGTTTCAATCAAGTTATCGGCATTAACTTCAATAGTATCACCAGTTGCCTTGATTTTAACTTCGACAACACCTTCGCTAGCTTTTTTACCAACTGTCATACGGATTGGAAGTCCAATGAGGTCACTATCAGAGAATTTAGAACCGACACGCTCATTACGATCATCTGTCAAGACATCATAACCTTCAGCCATAAGAGCTGCTTCCAAACGTTCTGTCAAAGCATTGGCTTCTTCATCCTTAGTGTTAACTGTAATCAAGTGAACATCATATGGGGCCAATTCTTTAGGGAAGTTAATTCCCCATGCATAGCGGTATTGACCTTTTGGTGTCTTGTTAACAAAGAGACGTGCATGTTGTTCAATTACAGCTGACAAGATACGGCTAACACCGATACCGTAACATCCCATGATAATTGGAACAGCACGGCCATTTTCATCAAGAACGTTAGCACCCATACTTTCAGAGTAACGTGTCCCAAGTTTAAAGATATGACCAATCTCGATACCACGCGCAAACTGAAGGACACCTTGACCGTCTGGAGAAATTTCACCCTCTTTAACTTCACGAATATCCACATATTCTGCCTTGAAGTCACGCTCTGGGTTAACCCCTGTCAAGTGATAACCATCTTCATTGGCTCCAACAACAGCATTAGCCACGTCTTGAACCTTGCGGTCTGCAATGATACGAACATTTTCAGGAAGGTTAACTGGACCAAGGGAACCGAAGTTAGCACCAAAGACTTGACGTGCTTCATCTTCCGTAGCTGGTTCGAGGAAATCAGCAGCAAGGTAGTTTTTCAACTTCACATCGTTAACCTGATCATTACCGACGAGAAGAGCCACTACTGGTTCATCATCAGCGATGAAAAGTAAAGACTTGATGGTTTGTTCTTCTGGAACATTCAAGAAAGCAGCGACTTCATCAATTGACTTGCAATCTGGCGTTTCAACACGAGCCACTTCTTCTTGAGTCACAACCTTAGTCGCTGGTGTGTAGGCGTTTGTTGCCATCTCAAGGTTAGCTGCATAGCTTGACTCTGTAGAGTAGGCAATTGTATCTTCACCAGATACCAACCATGATGTCAATTCTTTCTTGATTTCTTCCATGACATCTTCTGGAATCTCATCCAATGAAGCAATTGACTTGTCAAGAACTACCCAACGGTTGAAATCTGTACGCTCAGGAGTGACCGCCATAAATTCTTGAGAATCCTTACCACCCATGGCACCACCATCACCGATGATTCCCTTAAATTCAAGGCCAGCACGTGTAAAGATAGCCTCGTAAGCTTTACGGTAATCTTCATAGGTTACATCCAAATCTTCATAGTTTTGGTGGAAACTATAAGCATCCTTCATGATAAATTCACGTGTACGAAGAAGACCGTTACGAGGACGTTTTTCATCACGGTATTTTGATTGGATTTGGTAGAGGTTAAGTGGCAATTGTTTGTATGATTTAACCGCATCACGAACCAAGGCTGTAAACGTTTCTTCGTGAGTTGGACCGAGGATAAAGTCAGATTTATCACGGTTTTTTAGTTTATAAAGGTCTTCACCGTAAGTTTCATAACGGCCTGACTCACGCCACAAATCTGCTGTCAAAAGCGCTGGCGCCAACATTTCAACCGCACCGATTTTTTCAAACTCCTCACGCATGATGGTTTTGAATTTCTCGATAGCACGATTTGCCAATGGCATATAAGCATAAATACCAGCAGAAACCTGACGCACGTAACCCGCACGTACCATAAGGGCATGACTGATAACTTGAGCATCACTTGGCATTTCACGAAGTGTTGGAATCAACATTTTACTTTGTTTCATCATTTACATACTAAGGAGGCTGGCCCTTGGGTCAAGTCCCTTAGACTTCCTTTCGTTTCTTTGTTTCTAATTAAAAGAAAGCACGCATAATATCATTCCAAGTGACTGCAATCATAAGAACAACCATGATAGCAACACCTGCAAGTGTAATATAGCTTTCAATTTCTTGATTAAGTGGTTTACGACGAATGGCTTCAATAATATTCATAACAATTTTTCCACCATCAAGGGCTGGAATTGGGATAAGATTGAAAATTCCCAAGTTAATTGAGAGCATCCCCATAAGGTTAAGAATGGAAATCAAGCCACTTTCTGAAGCCTGGGCAGACATCTGGAACATGGCAACCGGTCCACCAAGTTTATTCAAACTAAAGTTGGTGATAAGCCCCTTGAGTGCCACGAGAATTTTGAAGGCTCCTTCCCAAGCCATTTGGAAACCACCAAAAATCTTATCTTTTAGACCTGTTTTTAGGGCAGGAGAAACACCCAAAAAGTAGCTACCTTGACTCTCCTTAGGTTTAACAGAGACCGTTTCTTCCTGACCGTTACTTCTCTTAACCGTCACAGAAAGGCTGTCACCTTTGGAGAATTTTTGAGTATTCTCTGTCAATGCTTCCTTCAAGCTGTCCCAATCAGTAACCTTGTCCTTATTGATGGCCTCGATGGCATCACCATTTTTCAAGCCTGCTACCTGAGCAGCACCACCATCAGCCACCTGAATACGGTTGGTTGATGTGTCTTGAACACCACCTTGAACAAAGGCTAAGATAATAAAGACAAGCACCCCAAGAATGAAGTTATTCATAGGACCAGCAAAGTTGGTAATTAAGCGTCCCCAAATGCTAGCATTTTGATATTGGACATCCTTAGGAGCGATACGAAGTTCTGTACCATCCTCCTCAACGATAGTGGCATCATGGTCAACCTCATAGGTCTTGGTCTCATCTAGGACTAGACCTGTAATGGTTAACTTATCCTCCAAATCATAGGCAGTGACGTTCATAGGTAAAGCCGTCTGGTCAACCTGGCGATCCGAAAGGTTGATACGTCTTACCTTACCATCTGATCCAATCGTTAGACTAGCAGGACTACCTGTTTTAATCTCAGTTGTATCTTCACCCCAACCAGCCATACGGACATAACCACCCAAAGGGAGGATACGGATAGTATAAACGGTACCATCCTTACCAGTGTGTGCAAAAATTTTCGGTCCCATACCAATGGCAAATTCACGAACCAAAATTCCTGAACGTTTGGCGAAAAAGAAATGACCAAACTCATGGAAAACGACAATCACACAGAAAATCAGTAAAAAGGTAATAATAGCTTTCATCTAGACCCCCCCACTCTTAAAAAAGTCCTAGGAAGTGCATGATTGGGAAAACGAAAATCCAGCTGTCACAACGGTCCAAAATACCACCATGCCCAGGAATGAGATTGCCTGAGTCTTTAACGCCAAAGTGACGTTTAATAGCTGATTCAACCAAATCACCAAATTGACCAAAAATACTAAAGAGAATCGTACAGATAAGCAACCAGAAGAAGTTATGAGGGGCATAAACTCCGTGGTTAATCAAACCAAAGACAAGAGCCACAATGATTGCTGATAAGATACCCCCAACACTACCTTCAATAGTCTTATTTGGTGATACTTTTGGCAATAACTTATTCTGACCAAATTGACGACCAAAGAGGTAAGCCCCAATATCCGTTGCCCAAACAATAAAAAGGGCAAAGAGAACCTTTTCCCAACTATCCAAACGTGCTGCAATGAGATTTTGTAAACCAAAACCAACATAAAAGGCAGATGCGATTGGATAAGCTGCATCATCAAAAGAATAGTGGTCGCTATTAAGGACAGTCCCTGCTAGAATCAAAAATGAAATAACAGCGAAACCTGTCACACTAGCATTTGTTGGAAGACTGATAAAATACCGATCAATCGGTACAGCCAAGATAAAGGCTGCCACCATTGATAAAATACCCTCGATAGAGAAAATCTCCAAGTGCTTCATGCGAAGCATCTCAGACACCGCAACCATGGCCATAGCCCCAACTAAAAGTTGGAAAGGAAGACCGCCGATAAAGAGCAATGGGAGGAAAATGGCTGCTGCCACACCCCCACCAATTAAACGTTCTTGCATGAGAGGTCCTTTCTAGACACCACCGAAGCGACGGTGACGTTTATTGTAGTCAGAGATGGCTTGACGTAGCCCCTGCTGGTCAAAGTCTGGCCAGAAAACATCTGTGAAGTAAAACTCACTATAGGCAGATTGCCAAGGCAAGAAATTACTAAGACGAAGCTCGCCACTCGTACGGATAATTAAATCTGGATCACGATAGAGGTAAGGCAATTTCTCTGTCATCAAATGCTTAGCAATGAGATCTTCATCAATAGCTTCAGGACTGAGTTTTCCTGCTTCAACCTCTTTAGCAATCGCTTGAACAGCAGACACAATCTCCGCACGACCACCATAGTTCAGTGCAAAATTAAGAACCAAACCAGAATTATGTTTCGTCTGCTCAACTGCCTTTTCAAGAGCATCTAAAGTCTCCTTAGGCAAACGACTGTTATCTCCGATTGTCAAAATACGAACATTGTTTTTGTCTAATTCTGGTACATATTTGTTAAAGAATTCAACTGGCAAATTCATGATGAATTTCACTTCATCTTGTGGGCGTGACCAGTTTTCAGTTGAGAAGGCATAGACTGTCAATACCTTAACTCCAAGTTGTGACGCTTCGATAGTTACCTTTTGCAAGGCGTCCATCCCAGCCTTATGCCCCATCACGCGTGGTTGTAGACGCTTTTTAGCCCAACGGCCATTTCCATCCATAATAATACCAATATGGTTGGGAATATTGTCTAGAACCTCTTGATGAGATTTTTTTCTAAATTTAAACATGGAATATCCTCTAAATATAGTTTACCCTTTATTTTACCACATTTTAAGGGGTTCTGAACAGCTTTTAATACCGATAAGATTAGAAAACGCAAAAAGACCAGGATTTAACCTAGTCTCAAATACACAGCTTACTTTTCATCAGAAGACTCAATTGCTGAATCTTCTTCGATAATTGTCTCTTTAGTTGTTTCTGCTGTTTCTGTAGTTGGTGCTGGTGTGATTACTTTCATGATTGAACGACTCAAATCAAAAGTCAAGAAGACACCTTCTGCATCCAAAACGATACGGTTATTCTCTTTGTCAATCTCATCAACAATAGCAATCAAACCACCGATTGTTTCAACTTCAGCACCCTTAGCAAGGCCTGCAAAACGGTCTTCCTGTGCCTTTGCTTGGCGACGACGGCTGAAAGCCACATAAGCAACAATGGCGACCACATAAATGGCCAAAACTAGCATCATATTCATATTTCGTATTCCTCCAATAATTCACTTGGCTACTACTATATCAGATTAAGTCAGGACAAGCAAGACAAATCCTTAGACAGACCACACAAAAACACTTTCCATCGTGAGGAAAGTGTTGAATGAGATTACATATCTGCTACGTTGTGATAAACCTTTTGAACATCATCGTCTGCTTCAAGCGCATCAATAAGTCCTTCGAAAACTTCAAGGTCTTCACCTTCAAGAGTAACCTCAGTTTGTGGAATCATTTCAAGTTCAGTCACTTGGAACTCTTCCTGTCCGTTAGCACGGAGAGCTTCCAACGCTTTATGAAGATCTGTTGGCTCAGTATAAACAGTGATAGTACCATCTTCTGCTTCTACATCTTCAACTTCTACATCAGCTTCAAGCAATTGTTCAAAGATTGCATCTGCATCTTCACCTGCAAAAACGATAACACCTTTTTTATCAAACATGTATGAAACAGAACCTGATGCACCCATGTTACCGCCATTTTTACCAAAGGCAGTACGTACGTTAGCAGCTGTACGATTAACGTTTGAAGTCAAAGTATCTACGATGATCATAGAACCATTTGGCCCAAACCCTTCATAACGTCCTTCAACGAAAGTTTCATCTGTGTTACCTTTAGCCTTATCAATGGCCTTATCAATAACGTGTTTTGGTACTTGCGCTTGTTTAGCACGATCCAAAACAAATTTCAAAGCTGAGTTTGATTCTGGATCTGGTTCACCTTGTTTAGCAGCTACATAGATTTCAACACCAAACTTAGCGTACACCTTAGAGTTTGCACCATCTTTAGCAGTTTTCTTAGCAACGATATTAGCCCATTTACGTCCCATGGGATTCACCTCTTCTAAGAGATTTGCATCTCTGATTTGTTTTTTCTTTTTTGAAAATAGCAGAATTTGCTAAATTCACAATCCCTTACATTATAGCACTTTGACTGCCGTTAGTAAAATTGAAATTCAAAAAAAGACCAGCCAAAGCTGATCTTATCTGAGAATTACAAGCGAGCGTTAAGTTCTGCTCCAAGTTCTTCAAATCCTGGTTTACCAAGAAGGGCGAACATGTTTTTCTTGTATGCTTCTACACCTGGTTGATCGAATGGGTTGATAGCATTCAAGTAACCTGAAAGGGCGATAGCAATTTCAAAGAAGTAGATGATGTAACCCAATGTAAAGGCATCTTGTTCAGGAAGAGTGATGAACATGTTTGGCACATCACCATCTGTGTGTGCAAGAAGAACACCGTCTGTTGCTTTTTTGTTAACAAAGTCAACATCTTTACCTTGGAGGTAACCAAGTCCATCAAGATCTTCTTCCAATTCAGGGATAATCACGTTCTTACGTGGTTTTTCCACACGAACAACTGTCTCAAAGAGGTTACGTGTACCTTCTTGGATAAATTGTCCAAGAGAGTGCAAGTCTGTTGAGAAGTTTGCTGATGTTGGGTAGATACCTCTTTGGTCTTTACCTTCAGATTCACCAGCCAATTGTTTCCACCATTCTGAGAAGTATTGAAGTGATGGTTCATAGTTAGCCAAGATTTCAGTTGTATAACCTTTACGGTAAAGGATGTTACGAAGTGCAGCGTATTGGTAAGCTTCGTTTTCAGAGATTTTAGATGAAGAGTACTCTTTACGTGCAACGTTAGCACCTTCCATAAGGGCTTTGATATCAGCACCTGAAGCTGCGATTGGCAAGAGACCTACAGCTGTCAATACTGAGAAACGTCCACCGATGTCATCTGGAACAACGAAAGTTTCCCAACCGTTAGCATCTGCTTCAACTTTAACTGCACCTTTTTGGCGGTCAGTTGTTGCGTAGATACGTTTGTTTGCTTCTTCTTGACCGTATTTCTTAACAAGGAGTTCCTTGAAAACACGGAAAGCGATAGCTGGTTCAGTTGTTGTACCTGATTTAGAGATAACGTTAACTGAGAAGTCTTTATCTTCAACATACTCAAGCAAGTCTGCAAGATAAGTTGATGAAATTGAGTTACCAGCGTAAACGATTTGTGGTGCTTTGCGTTCTTCTTTTGTTTGAAGGTTAGCAAAGTGATGGTTCAAGAAGTCAATGGCTGCTTTGGCACCAAGGTAAGAACCACCGATACCGATAACAACCAAAACATCGCTTTCTTCTTTGATTTTTTCAGCAGCCTTCAAAATACGATCAAATTCTTCACGATCGTAGTTTTCTGGAAGGTCACGCCATCCAAGGAAGTCTGCCCCTGGGCCAGTTCCTTTGCGAATCATTTCGTCTGCTACTGTTACTTGTGCTTGAAGGTTATCCACTTCGTGTGGTGCTACAAATTTATCCAAAACTTTTGAATAATCAAATGTAATATGAGCCATTAGTCTCTCCTTATAAAAATTCAATTATAGCTTCTAGTTTACTCTTTTATTTGTCTTTTGACAATGTTTTTTACCCTTATTAGGTCATAATAGGATACCGTTTCTACTTAAATGTTAATTCTGCTTCAAGACCGTAGTGGTCACTTACCAAAGGTTGGTTATTGCCATCAAAAATCACACTAAGGCGCTCTACTGTCCAATCTTGGCTAGCAAAAACATAATCGATACGTAAAGGCTCTTCATTGCCCTTCCAGCCATCGATACCTGGTCCAACTGTATAGCTACCAGTTGTTTCTTTAGCGACTTCAAAACTATCTTGAAGATTGAGTGAGCTAGCCAAAATGGCTTTATGCCCTTCGCGACCTGCTGGGTTGTTAAAATCACCTGCTAGAATGAGCGGTTTCCCAATAGCTTTGAAACGTTCTTCAATACGTGCCCACTCTTCCTGGAAACCTTTGTCCCACCATGAAAGATGAACACTAGCAACAGCAACTTCTCGGCCATCTACAGTAGTTTCAGCAACTGCTACACGGCGTGTATGGTAGTCAGTTGGATCATCAACATCTGAAACCAAGATTTCACTCGCTGTCAATGGTTGACGTGACAAGACGGCAACCCCCTCATTAAGGTGATCATAACCAATGTGATTATAGGCCCAAGTCCAATGGTATTGAAGCCCTTCTTCAGCTAACTTTTCCACAAGAAGACGGACAAAGTGATCTTGGTGGATTGGTGTTGCTGATGGAAGTGCATGATAGTAAGCATCCGTGTCCACAACAGAAGTTTCTATTTCTTGGTTAACTTCCTGGAAGCAAATAATATCATACTGAGCCTTTAGGATCTGTTCCTTTAAGGTTTGGAACTTCCCTTCTGCATCTTCTTCCATCCAACTGTGTGTATTTAAAGTTAGAAATTTCATAAGTTTATCCCTCTTCTGACTTGCATCTAGAAATGACATAGGGTCATTTACAAACAAAACAGCCCAAGGGCTGTCTGCTTGTTTATCGTTTAGCAAATTAAAGTTCTACTTTTGCAACTGGAGCGTTAGCAGCCAATTTACCTGTATGTTCTACTTTAACTGATTTGATTGCATCTGCATTTGTAAAGACAACAACTGTAGATGTTGCACGACCTGCTTCACGGATAGCATCAAGGTTTGCTTCAACCAAGAGGTCACCTGCAGCAACTGTTTGACCTTCAGTAACTTTAACGTCGAATGGTTTACCTTCAAGACTGACAGTGTCAAGTCCGATGTGAACCAAAACTTCAAGACCATTGTCAGTTACCAAACCAAGAGCGTGTTTAGTTGGGAAGATACTTGTCACTTTACCAGCTACTGGTGAAACGATTTTACCGTTTTCTGGTTCTACAGCGAAACCGTCACCCATCATTTTTTGTGAGAATACTGGGTCTTTAACATCTTCGATGTTGATAACTTGACCATCAGCGACTGAATGCACTTCATCAGTAACACCTTTGAATTTAGCTTCTGCTTTTTGAACAGCAGTCATTTGACTTGGAAGTGTTTCAGGGATAACTTCACCTGAATCAAGTACATCTTGGATATCAGATTTCAATACGTCAGCTTTAGGACCGTAGATAGCTTGGACACCTTGACCTTTCATAACAAGACCCATAGCGCCTTCAGCTTTCCATTGAGCTTCAGTTCCGACTTTTTCAGCGTCTTTAACAGTAACACGGAGACGTGTCATACATGCGTCAACGTCCACGATGTTAGCACGTCCACCAAGAAGGTTGATGATGTTGATAACTTGTGAACTTGCTGAGCTTGTTCCAGCACCTGCTGATCCAGCAGATTCTGCAGGAGCATCATCGTTTTGTTCATAGTTACCGTTACGTCCTGGTGTAGCGTAATCAAATTTCTTAATCATGAAGTTTGCGATGAAGAACATGATAACACCAAAGAGTACAGTTACCCAAATGAAGTTAACGATATCCATCGCCAAACCAGCGTTAATAGCGAGTGGTGTACGTGTCAAGAATTCGATAGAACCGAATGAGTGAACACGAAGGTGAACGATATCAGCCATTGCAAAGGCAGCACCTTGTACAAATGCGTAAATAATGTAAAGTGGAGTAGCTACGAACATGAACATATACTCGATAGGCTCTGTTACCCCTGTCAAGAATGTTGCAAGCGCAGTTGCAGTCAACATACCTTTGTACTGATGTTTCTTATCATCATCAACGTTACGGTAGATAGCTACCACCATACCCATCAAGATACCAAATGAACCAATCATTTGACCAACTTTGAAACGAGCTGGTGTAAAGGATTCAAGAACGTGTTTATATTGCTCTGGGTTTGAACCTTTAAGGTTTGCAAGGTCAGTAACCCAAGCAAGCCATAGTGGGTCTTGACCCAATACTTCAGTACCCTTAGCAGCACCTGTCAAGACTTCATAAGTACCACCCAATTGAGTATAGTTGATTGGGATAGTCAACATGTGGTGGAGACCAAATGGCAAGAGAAGACGTTCCAAAGTACCGAACAAGAACGGTGCCAAGATTGGAGCAGTTTCTTTTGAGTTGGCAATCCACATACCAAAACCATTGATTCCAGATTGGATAACTGGCCATACAATAGCAAGAGCGATAGCTGCAATAGCTGAACGAAGGATAACTACGAATGGTACGAAACGTTTACCATTGAAGAATGATAAGGCTTCTGGCAATTTACGGAAGTTATAGTATTTGTTGTAAGCAGTAGCTCCGATGAAACCAGAGATGATACCTACGAATACACCCATGTTAAGGGCTGGAGCTTCCAAAACACTGATGAAGTAGTCAGACACCTTGATTGATTGACCAATAAGTGTGTGAACTGTAGCACCCTTATCAGCAAGCATATCAGAAGTAACACCAAAGATTGAACCAGTCAAACGGTTAATCAAGATAAATGCTAGACCTGCTGCAAAGGCACCGCCTGCACGTTCCTTAGCCCAACTACCACCAATGGCAAGGGCAAACAAGATGTGAAGGTTACCAATAACCCCCCAACCAATCTGCTCAAGAAATCCACCAGTAATAACGAGTGGTGCCATGTTTGGATTAATCATGGCAATCGTTTTACCGATAGAAATCATGAGACCTGCTGCTGGCATAACCGCGATAACAACCATGAGGGCTTTACCGAATTTTTGCCAGAACTCAAAGCCAAATTTTTCTTTTAGCTTATTCATTTCATTTCCTCCTATGTTTGATGCAAACGTTTGCATAACTTATGTAATTATTATAGCATCTTTTTAGAATTTGTAAAGCGTTTTCGTAAACTTTTTTTGAATTTTTTTACAAATTTAAAAAACCCCAGAAAAACCGGGGTTACTTGATTATTTTTAAGCCATAAGGACCATCAAAATTGGAATTACAATCATGGTAGCAAGGGTAGTCTCAGTAACCATAACAGCTGCGTAATCACTATCAGCCCCATAGAGTTTAGCAACGACTGGAGCATTGGTCATGACAGGCATAGCCGACTGGATGATAAAAACTTGCTTCATCAAAGTTGGGAGGGGCGCCCAATATACAATGGCAGCCATCAAGAGAGGAGCAACCACAAAGCGTCCCAGCAAAATCAGTAACTGGTCCTTTTTAAGAACCAACTGCTTGACACCTGCATTGGATACTGACAAACCGATGAAAATCATAGATAAAGGAGTCGTCAAACTACCTAAATACTGCAAGTCACTGGCTAAAAAGCTTGGTAATTTAATATGGAGGATAACAATAATAAGACCTAACATGAAGCCCACTAGAGGGGGGGAGAAGATTTTTTTCAGACTTGTTCTTAAATCAAATTCAGCGTCTCCTTCCCCATCACGTTGGATGAGGTAGGTCCCCAAGGTCCAGAAAAAGGTCGTATTGCACATATAATAGATAAGAACATAGGGGATACTAACATCGCCAAAGAGGGCTTGATTGATAGGGAGCCCCACAAAAATGGTATTCGAATTAAAAAACATGGAAATAAAGAGACCACGACGCTCCTTTTTCACTGCAAAAATTCTAGCCACTGCTGTCGCAATCCCGAGTAAAATCACCATAGAAAGTGTAGGAAAACGCAATTCCGGCAACATTTTAAGTAGGTCTGCCGCTGTGAAACGCTGTGTAATCGTATAGAGCATATAACAAGGAAGGGCAATTTGAGTGACTAGCTTAGCTATAAGACCACGTGACTTGTCGTCAAACCAGCCTTTTTCACCCATTACGAATCCCACTAAAATCATACCCAAAATGACTAGGATTCCCGATATACTCGTTAGAAAGATCTCCATGTTTTCTCCTTTTTTGTTACTATTACAAATGATAGTGAATACCAGAGAAATATAATCATCATTTCTGCCTAGAAATCTACCATTCTTATTTTAACTTCTCTCAAAAACCACTTTAGTATATCACAAAAAGAGCTCGATTTCTCAAGCTCTTTTCTTCTATATTATCTACTCTGCTTTTAAGAGAGGTTCAAAGATTGATACCAGACCAAAGAAGGCGATAAAGATAAGGGTAATAGTGGCACTAGCTGGTGTTTCCCAATAATAGGAAATAAAAATACCAGAGAGCATGCCAACCAAACCAATACCAATAGCCCAGAAAATGACAGATTTAAAGGTTTGACCTATTTTCATACCAATAGCTGCTGGAAGAATCATGATGGTGGAAACCAAAAGTGACCCTGCTGCTGGAATCATCAGGGCAATCGCTATCCCTGTAACAATATTGAAGAGGAGAGACATGAGACGAACTGGCAAGCCATCCACATGAGCGGTGTCCTCGTCAAAGGTTAAAAGATACATAGGACGAATAAAGAGTAAGGTCAAGACCAGTACAATAGCCGCAATAACAAAGAGAGCACGCACCTGCTCTGGGCTAATCGTGATGATAGAACCGAAAAGATAGCTATCTAGACTCATGCTACTGCTACCTGCCTTGTTACTAAGAATAAGAGCCACTGCCAATCCCATTGACATGAGGATAGCCGTTGAAATCTCCATATAATGCTTGTAACTGACCCTGAGATATTCCAAAACCAAAGCGGCAATAACCACAACCACAAGGGTCATCCAAGTGGTTGATTGTCCCAAGAAAATCCCAACAGCCACCCCAGCTAGGGACACGTGACTCAAGGTATCGCTCATCAGACTCTGACGACGAAGAATTAAGAAGAGCCCCAAAATCGGAGAAAATATACTGATAGCAATCACGGCGAGAATAGCACGTTGCATAAAATCATAGGCTAATAATTCACTAATCATATCTGTGCTCCTCTCCATCCTTTTCATGAACATTAAAACAACGCCAAGGCAATTTCTGATTACGAACCAGATGAATATTCCGGTCTGTGTACTCTTTGACTTCCTCTGGGTCGTGGGTAATCATCAAGACCGACTTGCCATGCTTGTGAGCCGAATGGTGCATGAGTTCATAGAAAGTATTAGCTGTCCCTGCATCCATACCCGTCGTTGGCTCATCCAAGACAAAAATATCTGGATCTGAGGCAAAAATACGAGCAATAACAGCACGTTGTTTCTGGCCGCCTGAGAGACGCCCAATTTGCTTGTGACGATTTTCCCACATACCTACAGACTCAAGGGCACGTTGAACGTGTTCCAAGTCGTGCTTCGTCAAACGACGAAACCACCCCTGACGAGGATAACGGCCAGATTTCACAAACTCGTAGACCGTGCTCGGAAAACCTGCATTAAAGCTGGCAATTTGCTGGGGAAGATAGGCCATACGAAGCTTTTTACCATCTTTATTGGTTTCAGAGATGGCTACAGTTCCCTTCTTAGGCTTAAGAATTCCTAGGGTAGCCTTGATAAGCGTTGACTTGGCAGCTCCATTTTCCCCAGTCAGGGTTACAAACTCCCCAGAATCCAAATGATAGTGAATATTGTCCAGAACGGGCTCCGCATCATACTGGAAGCTCAGTCCTTCAACTGTAATATAGCGCATCTTATTCCTCAATTTTTTCTGCTAATGTTGTCAAGAAACGTCCAATAACCTGACGCTCTTGATTATCAAACTGATCCAATACAGACCGATAAACCCCCAAGGTCTCTTGGTGGTGTTCCTCATGCTCTTGAGCTATGGGTTGAGCTTCTTGTGTCAAGACAAAGTAGGTCACGCGCCCATCATCCTTGTCTTTCTTAGCCTCCAACATACCCTCTTTGACCAAGGTTTTAACAGCCTTGGTAACAGCAGCCTGACTGACATTTAAGGTCTTTGCCAACTCCGAATTGGTCTTGCGACCCTCAGCCAAAAGCATCAGAATATGTTCCTGAGTATTAGTCAATTTAACTTGACTACGGCACTGACCAATAAGAAGCTCATGCTGATTTTCAGACTTGAGTACGATTTGATTAATCAATTGATTGACTTGTTCTTCTAGTTCTAGCATTGCTTTCTCCATTTACTTAACCAGTTAATTATATCGAAAACACAGAGGTTTTGCAAGGGAGGACTAAGAAAAAGATTGGTGATGGGCTATCATCACTATCAAGGAAGAATAAGAGTAAAATAAAAACCTAACCAAGCCGGTTAAGTTTTCATTATATATAGAGTTATCGCAAGGTCGCAAAAATTTCTTCGACCTGAGCCACAGACTCGGCACGTGAGACTTCGCCACGAACCTTAGCTGCTCCTGCTGTTCCACGAAGATAGTGTGGTGCCAAACCACGGAATTCACGGACAGCAATCTTTTCACCTTTAAGGTCTACCAAACGTTTGAGATGATCTTCGGCGATGTCCAATTTCTTATCAAATGGAAGTTCTGGCAACTCCTCTCCTGTTTCGAAGAAGTGGTTGATTTGCGTGAAAATGTAAGGATTATTCATGGCTGCACGACCAACCATAACGGCATCTACACCAAGTTCTTCAATCATAAGTTTAGCGTCTTGAACGCTACGAACATCGCCGTTTCCGATAAACGGAATCTTAGTGATAGCCTTAGCAACACGGGCCAAAGTCTCGTGATCACAGTGACCTGTGTACATTTGCTCACGGGTACGACCATGCATGGCAAGGGCAGAAACACCTGCAGACTCAGCAGCAAGGGCATTTTCTACAGCCAAGTCACTGTCTGACCAACCTGTACGCATCTTAACGGTCAGAGGAATATCAAGTACTGACGTTACTTCCTTGACGATGTGGTAAATCTTGTCTGGATCCTTGAGCCACTTGGCACCAGCTTCATTTTTGACTACCTTATTGACCGGACAACCCATGTTGATATCAACGATATCAGCCTTGGTATTGGTCTGGATAAAGTCAGCCGCACGCTTCAAGCCCTCAGCATCACCACCGAAAAGCTGGATAGACATTGGATGTTCATTCTCATCGATGTGAAGCATGTGGAGGGTCTTCTCATTATTGTAGAGGAGACCTTTTTCAGAAATCATCTCCATCACCACAAGGCCAGCACCAAACTCCTTGGCAATAGTACGGAAGGCAGAGTTGGTCACACCTGCCATAGGAGCTAGTACTGTACGATGAGGAATCTCCACATTTCCAATCATGAAGGACGAATTAAGTTTAGTCATTGATGAGTTCCTCCAAGTCAGCTTCTGAAAATTCATATTTGGTTTGGCAGAATTGACAGACGATTTCAGCCCCATGGTCCTCGTCTTTCATAGCTTGAAGTTCATCCTTACCAAGTGTCAAGAGGGCATTTTCAAAGCGTTCACGTGAGCAATCACACTCAAAGCTAAGCTCCTCTTCAGACAAACGTTTGAAAGGTTCATCCCCATAAATGGCATTCAAGAGAGCTTCGATATGGTCATCAGACTCCAAAAGCGTTGAAATGGCTGGCATCTCTTGGATGCGTTTTTCGTAACGAGCGATTTCTTCCTCGCTAGCTCCTGGCAAGACCTGAAGCATGAAGCCACCAGCAACCTTGACCTTGTCCTCTTCGTCAAGAAGTACATTAAGACCTACAGCAGATGGCGTTTGCTCAGATTCTGTCAAATAGTAGGCAAAGTCTTCACCGATTTCACCAGAAATAAGTGGTGTTGATGACGTGTAGGGATTACCAGTTCCATAATCGATGATTGAGACAAACTGTCCTTGTCCCATGAAAGGACCCACCAAAACTTCACCAGTAGCTGTTTTCTTGATGTCCACACCTGGATTTTGGATGTAGCCCTTAACATGTCCTTTGGTATCAGCTACAGAGATGATATGCCCAAAAGAGCTGTTTCCGATAACTTTAACCGTAATTTTGCTCTCACCTTTTTGGTTAGCAGCCAAGATTTGATTGGCAATAAGGGTACGCCCCAAAGCGACTGTTGATGATGATAATGTATTGTGTTTTTCTTGTGCGTTTCTAACAGTTTCTGTGCTATCAAGAACATAAGCACGGAAAGCACCTGATTCTGAAATTGTTTTTATTAATTTATCCATAGTGATTCTATTATAACACAAAAAAGAGGGTGGAAAAATCGTAAACGCTCGGAGTTTCTCTTCCACACTCTCTATCAAACTACCATGAAAATTCGGACAGCTTTTCCCTCAAACTTGCTATTTTCCTATCGTCAAAATGGTGTTTCTGCCTTATTACAGGTGGCAAATTCTCCAAATACTCAATATAGACGCTGACAAGGAGATTATAGTCATTAGTCGTCAAACGCTTGAGTTGACTATGAATGAAGGTAGTTGCCTGATCATACTGTTCATGGATTAACAAGTCATCAATGTAGTCATTTCCATCAATAGTGCGACCTTGCTCGTCCTCCACCTGACCTAAATCAATATCTAGAGTCTCAAATTTAAAAGCCTTACTGATAACATTAGCTGTCCCACGAATCTGATTGAGTAGCCAGTCACTGTTATATACTCCCATATTAGTCCCCTCCATTACTTGCTATTCAAGTCTATTATATCTTTTTAAATATCAGTTGTAAACGCTTTCTGACCATTACAATTACTCCCTTCCTAACATTAATCTAGAGCTCATTTCTTGATTTTTCAAGCAAAACAAAAAGGACCGTCTGGTCCCTTTAGATTATCAGAGTTTTTACCCAACTGATCCTTCCATTTCATAACTAATCAAGCGGTTAAGCTCAACAGCATATTCCATTGGAAGTTCTTTGGTAAATGGTTCCACAAATCCCATGACAATCATCTCTGTTGCTTCTTGTTCTGAAAGTCCACGGCTCATGAGGTAGTAGAGTTGCTCTTCAGAAATCTTAGAAACCTTAGCTTCGTGTTCAAGCGCAACTTGTGAGTTATGGATTTCGTTGAATGGGATAGTATCTGATTTAGACAAATCATCCATCAAGATGGTGTCACATTCGATGTGAGATACCGATTTCTTAGAATCCTTGTTGAAAGTGACTTGTCCACGGTAGTCAACCTTACCACCATTACGGGCGATTGATTTAGAGACAATAGATGATGATGTATGCGGTGCATTGTGAATCATCTTAGCCCCTGTATCTTGGTGTTGACCCGCATTGGCGAAGGCGATTGAAAGCATGGTACCACGAGCACCTTCTCCATCAAGGTAAACAGATGGATACTTCATAGTTACTTCGGCTCCAAGGTTACCATCAATCCACTCAACAGTCGCATTTTTCTTAGCCGTAGCACGTTTAGTTACCAAGTTGTAGACGCTATCTGACCAGTTTTGGATAGTTGAGTAGCGCATGTAGGCACCATCAAGTGCAAAGATTTCAACGATAGCCGCATGAAGACTGGCAGTTGTGTAAGTTGGCGCAGTACATCCTTCAACATAGTGAACGCTGGCACCTTCATCAACGATGATAAGAGTACGTTCAAACTGAGCAGTTGCTTCGTTATTGATACGGAAGTAGGTTTGAAGCGGAATATCCACTTTAACGCCTTTAGGTACATAGATAAAGGTACCACCTGACCAGAAGGCTGAGTTAAGGGCTGCAAATTTATTATCTGTTGGCGGAACCAGTTTTGAGAAGTACTTCTTGAAGAGTTCTGGATGCTCTTTAAGAGCTGAATCCGTATCTGTAAAGATAATCCCCAACTTGTCGTACTCTTCTTTCATATTGTGGTAAACCACTTCTGATTCATACTGAGCTGAGGCTCCAGCAAGATAAGCACGCTCTGCTTCTGGGATACCAATACGTTCAAAAGTTTCCTTGATTTTCTCAGGAACATCTTCCCAGTCACGAGCAGGTTTGTCTGATGCCTTTTGGAAATAAGTCAGGTCATCAAAGTTAATACCAGAAAGGTCTGGTCCCCACTCTTGCATAGCCATTTTGTTAAAGGTTTCTAATGATTTCAAGCGGAATTCAAGCATCCACTCAGGCTCCCCCTTTTCAGCAGACATGGCACGGACCACGTCTTCACTGATTCCTTTTCCGGTTGAAAAGACTGGTGTCACATCATCATGGAAACCGTATTTATATTCTCCCAAATCAATGGGTTTTGGTTCTACTTTTTCATTTGTTTCAGTCATAGTATTTTCCTTTATTAAGGGTTCGATTCGTTTTCCTTTTTGCTTGGGCAAGGAGACTGACTGCTCCTTGACTTTCTAAAGCTCACTTCTCTCTATAGCTTTTTTAAGGGCATTCCAAGAGAGTGTTGCACATTTGATACGTTGTGGAAATTTAGAAACCCCCGCCAAGAGCTTAGCCTCACCTAGCTTATCTTCATCTTTATGATTTCCTTGAATCATAAGAGAGAAAATCTCCGCCAGTTCCAAAGCCTCTGCCTTAGTTTTACCAATAACCGCATCCGTCATCATACTTGATGACGCTGTAGAAATGGTACAACCATCTCCAGCAAAAGCAATGTCTTCAATCACGTCACCATCAAATTTTACTGACAGATTGATAACATCTCCACAAGTCGGATTATTCAGTTGAAGTTGCTCCACATCAGGTAGAACACCATGATGGTGAGGGCTCTTAGAGTGATCGGCCACAACAGCCATATATAAACTATCTAGTCTAGAGAGTGCCATTGAAAAACTCCTTCGTCGCAAGAATTGCCTCTACAAGCTTGTCACAATCCTCTTTAGTATTGTAAATATAGAAGCTTGCTCGGGCAGCTGATGAGATACCTAAATGATTGATTAAAGGCTGAGCACAGTGGTGACCTGCACGCACTGCTACTCCTTCATAGTCAAGGGCAGTCGCCACATCATGAGGATGAAGCCCATCAATGTTAAAGGCAATAACACCTGCGTGCTGGCTAGGATTCTCTGGACCATAGACTGTCAATCCCTCAATCTCATAAAGTTTAGGCAAAACATAGTCTACTAATCCCTGCTCGTAAGCATGAACATTTTCCATACCTAAAGCAGAGAGGTAGTCCACAGCAGCACCAAGAGCAATAGCCCCCGCAATGTTAGGTGTACCAGCCTCAAATTTCCAGGGCAATTCCTTCCAAGTGGCTTCCTGTTCATAAACGAAATCAATCATTTCACCACCAAATTCAATAGGATTCATCTGGTTAAGAATCTCTTCCTTGCCGTAAAGAACCCCAATCCCTGTTGGACCTAACATCTTATGTCCAGAAAGGGTGAAGAAATCACAATCCAAATCCTGAACATCAATGGCCATGTGGGGCGCCGATTGGGCACCGTCCACCACCATATAGGCACCAACTTGGTGGGCGAGCTTGGCAATTTCTTTGACAGGATTGATGCAGCCTAAAACGTTAGAAACCTGAGCTAGACTGACAAATTTTGTCTTTTCAGTAATCTTGTTGGCCAAATCTTCCATATCCAATTGGCCATCTTTCAAGTAGGCGTAAACAAGTTTAGCCCCCGTCTTCTTACAAGCTTCCTGCCAAGGAATGATATTCGAGTGGTGTTCCATAATTGAAATAACCACCTCATCTCCTGGCTCAAGAACCTGCTCTGCAAAACGACCAATCCAGTTAAGACCTGTCGTCGTTCCACGGGTAAAAAGGACCTCTTTGGTTGATTTAGCATTGATAAATTGACGAAGCTTTTCACGACTAGCTTCGTAAGTAGCTGTTGCACGCTCAGCCAAGGTATGTACACCACGGTGAACATTGGCATTGTCCTCATGATAGTAAGCCATGAGAGCGTCCAAAACAACTTGAGGCTTCTGGGTCGTTGCTGCATTATCCAAGTATACCAAAGGTTCATCATTAACTACCTGATCTAAAATGGCAAAATCTTGTCGAATCTTATAGGCATCTAAAGCTGACATCATATCTCCCTATCTAGATATATTATAGGTTAGACTATCTGCGTCGATAGTTCCTAACGTTTGTTTAGTTTTGTATCAGTTACAGAAATCATTTCATCGCGTACTTCTTTAACTGGAATTTCGGTAATAACCGCTCCCAAGAAACCGCGAATAACCAAACGTTCTGCAGTGTCTTGATCAAGTCCACGACTCATGAGGTAATACATATCCTCTGGATCCACCTGACCGATTGAAGCAGCATGCCCTGCCGTAACTTCGTTTTCGTCAATCAAGAGGATTGGGTTCGCATCTGAACGTGCCTTGTCAGAAAGCATTAGAACACGGCTTTCTTGTTGTGCATCAGCACCCTTAGCACCTTTGACAATGTGACCAATACCATTGAAAGTCAAGGTACCACGTTCCAAAATAACACCATGTTGTAGGATATGTCCCACAGAGTTGTTACCATAGTTAGTTACACGAGTATCAATTCCTTGAACCTGACGCCCTGATGAAAGACCAATAACTTTAAGGTTGGCATGGCTTCCATTACCAATCAAGTCACTATCAAAGTCAGCAATAACATTGCCCTCGTTCATGATACCAAGAGCCCAGTCAATGCTGGCATCACGACCGATACGACCACGACGACTAATATAAGTTGTAACGTTTTCGCCCAAACGGTCAATAGCAGCAAACTTAACTTGTGCACCGTCTTGAGCAATGACTTCAACTGAAATGTTGGCACTAGCTTTTTCAGTCGCTTCACCTAGCGTTTCAAAGCGCTCAAGGTAAGTCAATTTACTGTTTTTACCAGCCACAATCAAAACGTGTTTGTTAAATGGAACATTTGAAGTTCCATCTTGGTAAAAATAGCTTTCAACTGGCAAGTCAATTTCAACATTATCTGGTACGTAAAGAACCGCTGCACTATTGAAGTAGGCATAGTTATAAGCTGCCAATTTGTCCTCATCATAGGCTACAGCCTTACCAAAGAAGGCTTCAACGACTTCTGGGATTTCCTCAAGAGCAGTCGCCAGGTCTGTGAAGACCACACCTTGACTAATCAAATCAGCTGGCAATTGTTCAAGTACAGTATTTGTTCCTACTTGGACCAATTTAGGGTTGTTTCCAAGCGCTGTAAAATCAGGTACATTTGCTGATGGTTCATTTTCAGTAATCGTTCCATCACCGAGATTCCAACGGTGAAATTTTACACGCTCAATTTTGGGAAGAGCCAAACTTTCAAGCTTATCAAAGGCTACTTGACGAAGGTCTTGCAACCAAAGTGGCTCTGCTTTTGCTTGTGAAAAAGCGATAATAGATTCTTTTGACATAGGTTACTCCTTTTCTAGTTATTTCGAGTAACAGACTTACGCTTCTTCGTGGTACTCGTAACCGAGCTCTTCAGCGATTTTCGCATAACCTTCTTGCTCAAGACGAGCAGCCAATTCAGGACCACCTGAAAGAACCACTTTACCTTCCATCATCACGTGTACGACATCTGGAGTGATGTAGTTCAAGAGACGTTGGTAGTGAGTGATAATCATGGCACCAAAGCCTTCGCCACGCATAGCGTTAACCCCTTTTGAAACCACTTTAAGGGCATCGATATCAAGACCTGAGTCAATCTCATCGAGAAGAGCAAACTTAGGTTCCAACATGAGCAATTGAAGAATTTCGTTACGTTTTTTCTCACCACCTGAGAAACCTTCGTTAAGGTAACGCTCAGCCATTTCTTCACGCATACCAAGCAATTCCATCTTTTCATCCAATTTAGTGATGAAATCAAGAACAGAAATCTTTTCGTCATCTTCTTTACCAGCGTTCATAGCCGCACGGATGAACTCAGCATTTGTGATTCCTGGGATTTCAGCTGGGTATTGCATAGCAAGGAAAAGACCTAGGCGTGCACGTTCGTCAACTTCCAAGTCAAGGATACTTTCACCATCAAAAAGGATGTCCCCTTCTGTGATTTCATAGTTTGGATTACCCATGATAGCAGCTGAAAGGGTTGATTTACCAGTTCCGTTAGGACCCATGATAGCAGCAATCTCACCAGTTTTAAGAGTCAAATTAAGACCCTTCAAGATTTCTTTATCTTCAACAGAAACATGAAGATTTTTGATTTCAAGTACAGACATTGTATACTCCTTTTTCATATATACAGCGAGCAGTCGCTCGCTAATTTGCATTATTTTTTTTGAAAATAGTCTTGCTATTTTCTGGAAAACAAAAAGAGAACTTCCATTTTCCTTAATTAGAATCATTATAACAAAAAAGCCATTACTTGGCTTTTCAAATGTTTAATTTTTTCGCCCTTGCTTCCATTTTAACAGGGTTGCTTGGCGATAATCACTATTTCCGATAAATTTCAGGAGGTTGAAGAGAGGTGTTCGACCAACGCCCCAAATCTCAAGCCCTTCAATCAGAATTTCCATTCCCAGAAGTAAACTCAAGAGCAAGAGAATACCACCAAGACGGCTAGAAACATTTAACAAGAGGGCAATCAATGAAAAGAGGATAGCGATGGCATAGACCACTAGAACCGCTCCACGATGAGTAAAGCCCATAGCTAGGAGACGATGATGCAAATGCATCTTGTCAGCTTCCATAGCTGGGCGCCCCGACAACTTACGGCGGACAATAGCCACCACTGTGTCAACAATAGGCACTCCAAGGATAATAACAGGTGACAAAATAGCCACCGCTGTCGCATTTTTCAACCCTTGCAATGACAAGACACCAATCATAAAGCCAATAAAGAGCGCCCCTGTATCACCTAGATAGATAATCGCTGGATGATAATTGTAAGGGAAAAATCCTACAATGGCAGCCACCAAGACAAAGATGGTCATGGTTAAGAAGATATCAGTATCATAGAGGAAGAAATAAGAAATCACCCCCATAGTCATAAGGGAAATGATAGAAACTCCTCCAACTAAGCCATCCAAACCATCAATCAGATTAATGGCATTGGTGATGGCCGCAATCCATAACACCGTTAAAATCAAGGTCAAGACCGGCCCAAAATGAATCATGGGACCACCAAATGGAATCTTAAAGCTATCAAATCGGAAGTCTGTAAAAGCCCAAACGATGACAGCTCCAATAACAATACCAAGCATCTTAGGTAGAGGCTTTAATTCCAAGATATCATCAATGAAGCCAGTCAGAGCTACGACAGATCCTCCTACAACAACCGGCAAGATGTACCTGATGTAGGAAACATGCCAGATATCCTTATGAATAATCATAGGCATAAAGACCAAGGTCGCTAGTACAAAGGCCAACAAAATAGCTAGACCACCAGCACTAGGCATTGGCTTTTTATTGATACGTCTTGCATTGGGATTGTCAACAGCTCCGACACGTAAGGCCAAAGAGCGTACCAAAGGAGTCGCCACAATGGCGATCAAAAAGGTCCCAATCAAAACGAATATATAGTTAATGGTCCAAGGCATGTCTTAGCTCCATTTCGTTGCTTGTAGTACCGGTAAGGCGTCCTCTTCCATCAAAATTGTTGCATGCTCTTGCAGGTAGGCACGTGTTCGGTCTGCCACATTCGCATATTCAAGAAAACGCGCATACATATTGTTCGCGTAATAATCAGGCTCATCAGCCAAGTAAAGAAGGATTGTCATATAGTAGACATCCACAAGTTTATAAAGCTCAGAACCTTCAACAGGCACATCCTTCAAGCCTTGTGTAAAGGTCACTACTTGATCAAAGTCAGAGAAAGCCAAGACATAGTGGGTATAGTCTTCACGAATATTTTCTTCAGCCACTTCCTTGGTAGGCTCTGTCATAGCCTTATCAACCTCTTCCAAGGTCTTCTCAAGTTCTTCGAGCTTATGGTGTGCTTCGATATCCCCCTTGTCCATAAAGTTACCTTCAAGAGCCTTGAGGAACTCTTCTGGAGAAAGCCCTGAGTAGTCGTCCATATCTGACAAATCGTTGAAATCAAGGTCTTCCTTAAGATCTGATTTAGTCACAAAGACATCCACACGGTCCTTGCGTGGCGTGACACGGAAGCTCAGCATCCCGCTATTTTTAAAGTTATCAGGCAAGTCCAACTCATCCATGACAGTGTAGAAAAATTCCTCTGTTTTTTCCTGGGGAATCAAGAAATCTTTCAATTCCATACCATGTTCTTCAAGATCTTCCATGGTAATCATGATTTTTAGAGTTGTCTCGCTTATTTGTTTCATTTCCATATGTAAAAAACCTCGCACGAGTAGTTATTTCATTATACTAGAAAAGCCAAGAGATAGCAATTTCTGAGCAAGTTTGCGTCTTATTTAGGATAGGGTTTCTAAAAACTTCTTAACGCTAACAAAACCTTGTATTTCCCCATTAATACCTGTCATCTCCCCCCAGAAAGTTGTATAATAAAAGTGAACCTATACGTGGAGGTGATGACCATGACTGCCTACAAAAAAGGGTGGCTACGAGCTAGCATTGCTGGGGGAATAACGAGTTTATTGACGCTCCTTCTCTACTTGTCGGGGCAACCTCATCAAGTAAACAAATCTACCTTTCTTACGGGGCTAATTGTCGCCATCATACTAGCAACTGCTCCCATTTACGACGATAACCGTTTATCGCTCAAACAGCAATCACTGCTCCACTTCTCTATCATGTGTGTTACCATCCTTCCAATCCTCTGTTTGTCCGGATGGTATCCCTTGCATAATGTCGTGGACTTCTTGAAAATCCTAGCTAGCTTCTTAACTTGCGGACTGGTCCTATGGTTGCTGGCTTATCTCATCTTTGGAAAACTTATCCACAAATGATTTCAAAACCAGATAAAAAGGACTCCAATTGAAGTCCTTTTCAGTTTACTTAAAAGTAATTATCCAAAAATAAGTTTAACAGCTCCATAGAGAAGCACAATAATACCAAGCACGATACGGTATTTTCCGAAAACTGTAAAATCATGTTTCTTAATGTAATTCATCAAGAAGCGAATCACGAACAAGCTGACAACAAAGGCTGTCACACTAGCTACCAAGAGAATAGCCACTTGTCCACCTGTCAAAGTATTTCCGTCAATGAAGTACTTAACTGCCTTAAGGCCACTGTAACCAAACATGGTTGGAATACCAAGGAAGAAAGTGAAGTCAGCAGCTACGCTACGACTAGTACCAACGATGATACCCCCAAGAATAGTAGCACCTGAACGGCTTGTCCCTGGAATGATACTCAAGACTTGGAAAAGACCAATATAGAAAGCTGTCTTGTAAGACATACGTGCCAAATCCGTTACCTTAGGCTCTACACGTCGATTGCGGTCCTCAATCCAAATAAAGGCAATCCCGTAGACCACCAACATGATAGCTACTACAAAGAAATTACTGAGATGAGCCTCCATCCAGTCATCTAAAAGAAGCCCAAAGAAGGCTGAAGGAATACAGGCAATGACCACCTTAAGCCAAAGTTGCCAAGTCAACTGCACTTCACGTGCTGTCTTACCAGGTTGGAAGGGATTCAAGCGTTTAAAGTAGATGACCATAACCGCAAGAATAGCACCAAGTTGGATTACGATATTAAACATATCAATGAAATCTTTACTCTGTCTCAAGTTCAAGAATTCATTAACCAAAATCAAGTGACCTGTAGATGAAATAGGTAGCCACTCTGTGATTCCTTCGACAATCCCAAGAAAGACTGCTTTTAGTAATTCAATAATAAATTGTGCCGTTTGCATAATTATCTCCGTTTTAAAATGCTAGCCCCATCACACCAAAAATGATCAGGGCTCCAAATTGTCCCTCCCATTATATCAAATTACAACTTGTATTTGAAGACAATCTTGATATAGAGATTGTTTTTCTAATCCCAACTTATTGTCATTAGTCCTAATTTCCTGTAAAATAGTAAGGTATGACATTTTTATAGGAGACATTGTTTCAATGAAAAAAATTATTGTAGCCTGCTTTGCAGCGCTCCTCCTCGTTTTTGGTGGGGTATCAAGCGCTCAAGCAGACGAGTATCTCCGTGTCGGTATGGAGGCTGCCTATGCACCTTTCAACTGGACGCAGGACGATGACTCAAACGGAGCCGTTCCAATCGAAGGTACTAAACAGTATGCCAACGGTTATGACGTGCAAATCGCTAAAAAAATTGCTAAAGCTCAAGGTAAGAAACCCTTGGTGGTCAAAACAGCTTGGACAGGTTTGATTCCTGCCCTCACTTCCGGCAAGATCGATATGATTATCGCTGGTATGAGTCCAACAGCTGAACGTCGTCAAGAAATTGACTTTTCAGATAGCTACTACCGAAGTGAGCCTGTTATGGTTGTTAGCTCTGATGGTGATTATGCCAAGGCTAAGAGTCTCAAAGACTTCAAGGATGCTAAAATCACAGCACAACAAGGGGTTTATCTCTATAATTTGATTGACCAAATCCCAGATGTCAGCAAACAAACAGCTATGGGAGACTTCGGTGCTATGCGCCAAGCCCTTGCATCTGGTATCATCGATGGTTATGTTTCAGAGCGTCCTGAAGCCAAAACTGCCGAAGAAGCTAGCTCAAAATATAAGATGATTACGCTTAAAGATGGTGGTTTCCAGGTTTCAGACGATGACGTGTCCTTGGCCGTCGGTCTTCGTAAAGGAGACAGCCAGCAAATGGAACAAGTCAATAAGGTCCTTGCTGGAATCAGCCAAGAGGAACGTGTCAAACTGATGGATCACATCATTGGCATTCAACCTGCAGATAAGACTGATGAGGCTAAAAAAGGAAACTTCTTTAGTCAGATGAGCGCTATCATCGCTAAGAACTGGCCACAATTCTTACGTGGTACAGGAATTACCCTTCTTATCTCAATTATTGGTACAGTTGTGGGTACTTTTATCGGTCTTATGATTGGTGTTTACCGCACAGCTCCTAAAGCTGCTAATAAATTTGTAGCCTTGCTCCAAAAACTCTTCGGTTGGGTTCTTAATGTCTATATCGAAGTTTTCCGTGGTACGCCAATGATTGTACAATCTATGGTTATCTACTACGGTACTGCCCAGGCCTTTGGTATCAACATTGACCGTACCCTAGCAGCTGTCTTCATCGTTTCTATCAACACCGGTGCCTACATGAGTGAAATCGTTCGTGGTGGTATCTTCGCTGTAGATAAAGGACAATTTGAAGCTGCAACTGCTCTTGGATTTACCCATGGTCAAACCATGCGTAAGATTGTTCTTCCACAGGTTATCCGTAACATCTTGCCAGCTACTGGTAATGAGTTCGTTATCAATATCAAGGATACCTCTGTTTTGAACGTTATCTCTGTTGTGGAACTTTACTTCGCAGGTAACACTGTTGCAAGCCAAACTTATCAATACTTCCAAACATTCTTTGTTATCGCAGCAATCTACTTTGTTCTCACCTTCACAGTGACACGCATCTTGCGTTATGTAGAACGCCGTTTGGATCAAGATACTTACACACAAGGAGGGGTTCACTAATGACTGAGACGATTTTAGAAATCAAAAACCTCAAAAAATCATACGGAAAAAATGAAGTCCTCAAAGATATCTCCCTCAGCGTCAAGAAAGGTGAAGTTATCTCAATTATTGGTTCTTCAGGTTCAGGAAAGTCAACCTTCCTTCGCTCTATTAACCTACTCGAGTCACCTTCAGGTGGTGAGATCCTCTATCATGGAGACAATGTCCTTGAAAAAGGTTACGACCTCACTACCTATCGTGAAAGACTCGGTATGGTTTTCCAATCTTTCAACCTCTTTGAAAACCTTAATGTTTTGGAAAATGCTATCGTAGCTCAAACAACCGTTCTCAAACGTGACCGTAAAGAAGCTGAAAGCATCGCTAAAGCTAACTTAGAGAAAGTTGGTATGGGGGAACAATACTGGAAAGCTAAACCAAAACAACTCTCAGGGGGACAAAAACAACGTGTGGCCATTGCCCGTGCCCTCTCTGTTGATCCAGAAGCCATCCTATTTGACGAGCCAACTTCAGCCCTTGACCCAGAAATGGTAGGGGAAGTACTCAAGACTATGCAGGAGCTATCTGAAACTGGTTTGACCATGATTATCGTTACCCATGAAATGGAGTTCGCCCGTGATGTTTCAGACCGTGTCATCTTCATGGATAAAGGGGTAATCGCTGAACAAGGTAGCCCAGAACAAATCTTTGAAAATCCTAAAGAAGAACGTACAAAGGAATTCCTCAAACGTTTCTTGGGTTAAAAACGAAAAAGTTAAGGTTTCGACCTTAACTTTTTTTAGATTCTCAAATATATAAAAAACGGCATCTGCCGTTTTTTTGTCTATGATTAGTTACGACGTGTACGTCTGTCAACAAAACCAAGGAAGGCCAATAGTGTCATAAAGAGACCTACAAGACTGAATCCTACTGCAGTTGACTCACCTGTTTCTGGCAAGCTGTCTGTTTCTTGTACAGGAGCTTGTTTCTCTGCTTTTGCTTGAGCATAATTTACAGGAATTTGAGCCGCCGTTTGAGCTGCTTTTTCTTGTGTTGTGAAAGCAACAACTTTACCATCTACATCGTAAACAGGTACTGGTGTAAGACCTTTAGAGATGATGTTAGCATACTCTTTAGCCAATTGTGTTTGAAGCTCTTTGTCTGCCTTAGCTTTCATATAGTTATCGAAAGCTGTTTGAACAGTCGTGTATTCGCTCGTTAATTTATCACGTTTAGCAGACAATTCAACTAGTTTCGCACGTTCAGTTGAAAGAGCACCTTTCGCCGCAGTAAATTTAGCAAAGGCCATTGCACGTTCTGCCTTAGCCTTAGCTAGGTTAGCTGGAGCATTTGTAAGAGCTGCTACACGGTTCTTAGCAGAAGCCAAAGCTTGGTTAGCTTGTGTCAATGCTACTTGTTTCTTAGCAGTATCTTGCTTAGCAGCGTTGTATGCATTTGTCAAACGTTGCAAGGTCGCAGAACTTGTCGCAAGTTTATCTTTAGCTGTTTGAAGCTCTGCTTGTTTTTCATCAAGAGTTGCTTGAGCTTTGCTAAGGGCTGCTGCTTTTTCTTGTGCATTAGCATTAAGATTTTCAACTGCAGCATTAGCTTTTTCCAATTCTGATTTAGCAGTTGCAAGGGCTGCTTGTTTTTCAGAAAGGTTATTCTGAGCAGCTGCCAACTTGCTTGCAGTCGCTTTAAGAGCTGCAAGTTCTGATTGAGTATTCTTAAGTTTAAGAGTTGCTGACTCAGAAGCAGATTTCTTGCTAGCCAAATCACTTTGAGCTTGATCGTTAGCTTGTTTAGCAGCTTCATAAGCTGCTTTTGCAGCTGCTAGATTTGCATTTGGAGATGGTTGAGATTGGTTACCTACATATGGGTTAGCAATCTTAGTTGTGTCAAAGCTACTATCAGAAGCGATAGAATTTTTATTGACATTGTTTACGTGAACGTTAAAGGCACCGGCAACAACACTAATGTCTGTACCAATGTAAGACTCACCACCATCTGCTGTAAGTCCAGAGATAGAACGGGCATGGTTCCACTCATTACCGTTAAACATGAAGTCAAGCATAGCTTCATAAACATATTTCTTAATGTCGTTAAGTGTAAATGGTCCTGTCAAACCTTGCCATGTATTAAGGTTTTCACCAATACTTACACTATTAAATGACTTACCAGCACGGTCAAGGGCGGCACTATCATGTCTTTTATGGGTAATAGCTTCCCAACCCCAGTTATCTGCTACATAACCATCTGAAACACGATCAGCTGCAAGAACACTACCTTTTGAAACAGATGTTTGAGTTGTAGCAAAAGCTGTACGAATTTGGTTAATCAAACTTGAAGCATACAATGACAAATCTGTAATTTGAGCTTCACTAAGGTTATTCAAATCACTAATTTTAACATTTTTATCCGCTTCATTATCTTGATAACTATTGTTACCACGATCACGTTTATTGACGTTCTTCAAGACTTGTTCAGCTTGAGCTATTTCTGCTGCTGTCGCTGTTTTAGACTCATGAATCTTAAGAGCATTGACATACTCTTGTGACACTGAGAATTTTTGACGAACATTAGCTGTTGAAGTTGTTGAAGATTCTGCTTTTTTCTTAGCTGCTTCAGCGGCTGCAAGGGCAGCTGCCTTTTCATTAGCTACTGTTTGAGCAGTCTCATAGGCTGCTTTAGCTTGGTTTGCTGCATTTTGATCAGCAGTCAATTGACCTTCTTTAGCTGAAATAGCAGTAGCTTTTTCTTTATCAGCTGCCTGAGCGGCTGCCAATTCTTCTTGAGCTTTTTTCTCAGCTACTGTTGCAGCGTCAAAAACTGATTGTGCTTTAGCTTGGTTAGAAGCTGCCTCAGAAGCGCTAGAACCATTAAGAGCTGCTTTAGCAGCATCTACTGATTTTTGAGCATTAGCAACTTCACTAGCTTTGGCATTGACATTAGCTTGATCTGTATTAACGACAGATTGCTGTTTGTCTGCTGCATCTTTGGCAGTTTTTTCTGCTGATTGAGCTGTTTCGACTGCTGACTTAGCTTCCTTAGCCGCATTTTCTGCAGTAGTTACTTGACCTTGAGCGGCAGCAATAGTTTCTGGACTTGCTTCATCGGCTGCTGTTTGTGCCTTTTGCAAGTTAGCATCTGCTGTCGCTAGGTTTGCTTGAGCCTGGTTGGCAGCTGCTTCATGATTAGCAACTACTGACTCTTGTTGCGACACTGCTTGATTTGCAGCGCTGGCTTGTTCTCTAGCCGCTTCGACTTGGGCTTGAGTTGGGACAGCTTGTGTAGCTGTCGATGATACTGATGCTGTTGTTGAGGCTTGATTGTTTGTCGTTACCTCATCAGCTTTAGCAACTGTAGCAGAAACTGCAAGTGCTGCAATTCCAGCTGTCGCCAAAACCTTTTTATTCATAAGACGAACTCCTTTTTATGTTAAAAATTCACTACTATATAATAACATTTTAATAATCTTGAAACAAGATGCTGACTCCTAATTTTTAAAATTTAATTATTTTATAAGCTTTCATAGCCTGTTTACAAAAATCATTAAATTGTTAGTCAAAAGTAGAGTTGCTGTTTCAAAGTCCTTTTTTAGTCTTTGATTCTGCCTTATCCTTCTATTCTATCAAAACTTCGTTACAGTTTCTTAACTTTCTTTAAACGTTTTTTTGATATAATGTGTACTCATCATATGCAAATGGAGGAGCAAAGTGGCAAAAACATTAAAAACATTGAGTAACATCTTACTAGGAAGCCTATCACTGTGCTTGTCTTATTGGTTTTATAGGGGCCATCTCGAACAGTACGTTCATTACATCGCCCATTATGGCTCCTACTTCCAAGTCTTACTCAACCTAGTCATCATAGTCCTGCTTAGTTACTTTGTCTATGCTTTTTTGAAACTCCTTCTTACTAGACAGCTGAAAAAACAGACACTGCTCCTACTCTACTTCATTTACTTTCTTGCTCTCTTCTACCTACTTTTCTTGAAAAACATTGGTACCCAAGGTCTCTCACTTAATCCCCTTTCCTTCGCTCGGGAATTATACTGGGGGAGCCACTTCGTTCCCATCATGAACCTATTAATGTTCATTCCTCTGGGACTCCTCTTTTCTTCACGATTGAGTAATCTCCTACTTTGTCTCCTGACCCTTTTCACCGTCGAATCCATTCAGTACTTCGGACATTTGGGAGTCTTTGATTTAGGAGATATCGCCTTAAATATGCTAGGTATCCTTGTCGGAACCGCTATCCATCAACTCCCTCAATTTCAAACAGTTATCAAAAAGATTTTAAGATAGAGAAGCCTCCAGAATTAAATCTGGAGGTCTTTTACTGGCTCTATAGATCAATCATCGTAAGAAATTCTTAGATGAATACCGCAAAACTGCCCTCTGAATCTAGAGAGCTGTTTTGAACTCGAACTAAAATCCTAGTGAAAAAGAAAAACTGCCCCATCATAGAGCAGTTCCATTTTCGTGTATTCAATTGAACAAGGCCTAAGCACTTGTATCTTGAATTAACGACGAAGTCCGAGTGAGCTGATCAACTCACGGTAACGGTTAACGTCTGTACGGCGAAGGTATGCCAACAAGTTACGACGGTGACCAATTTTTTTCATCAAACCACGGTAAGTAGCGTGGTCTTTTTTGTGTTGTTTAATGTGGTCGTTAAGGTGGTTGATTTCCCAAGTAAGGACAGCAACTTGAACCTCTACTGAACCAGTGTCACCTTCGTGACGTGCGTATTGAGCAATGATTTCATTTTTTTTCTCTTTTGAGATTGCCATGTTTTTTCTCCTTTTTTTGCTCCATCCGAGTCTTAGGATTGGCTCTCCTAAAACCAAGAAAGAGTTGGTTTGTCTTTACGACCTCTCTATTTTAGCTTATCTACTAATCTTTGTCAATCACAAGATTCGCTGTTTAGATTTCTACATCTTAGACTTTTTTTGTCATTCTTGATTTCATCAAAAACCCAAGGAAAAGTAGGAAACTTACTATAGCATAGGCTAGGAAAATCCAACTAAAACTTGGAGATACAAGTGCCAATAATTTCAAAACATAAGGAGAGAGGGCAGACCCTAGGTTACACCCCAAGAGGACATAGGCTGTCGCTTTGTTCAACAGATTTCTAGCAATACGCTCAGAAAGTCGGTTAAAGATAATTGTCAAAACAGTACTATAGAAGAAACCAACACCAACTGAGGATAAAATCAAAATCGGTAAGTTACTAGCCACTGACATCCCAAAGAGACAAACCGCCAATAAAAACATCACTATATGCAAAAGATGATTCTTAAAATATCCTATAAGAGAAGCGAAACTTAGTCCAGCTACAATTCCAATTCCCTGCTCTAAACTAAGTACTAAAGCTGATTGCCCACTCGCAATGGTCTTACCAGCAACCTGAAATAGAGGCACGCGCAAACTAATCGAAGAATTAATACAGATGACAAATCCTGCTAAAAGGGCCATGCCAAGGATCATACTAAGGTCTTTTTTGTTTAGACCTTGTTTACTTTTTGTAATCTGCTTCCTCTCCACCTGATCCATCGTTGGCACAAAAAGGAGGTACATGGTCAGAGTCACAAAACCAAGACCATAAATAAGAAAGGCAAAGGTCCAATGGATTTTCAATAGTTGACCAACCAAAAGAGAACACGAAGCTCCACCAATCAACTCCATGGAGCCACGAATACCTAACATCTGAACCCGTTCTTTACCTTGAAAACGTTGACTGATGATGGCAATCGCCTTAGCATTGATAAGGCCAATCCCCATCCCAAAAGCAATACGTGACAGTAAGACAAGAGGATAGGCTTGTACAAAAAAAGGAAAAATCCCAGCACTACTAAGTAAAAGCAATCCAGTCACAATTAGCTGTCTATCACTTAGCCATTTGTCAATAAATGAATTAAGTAAGAGCATCGCTACTACGGAAAATGAAGGGACAGATACTAAAAGCTCCACTTGCGCGGCAGAAAAGGTTGGGCTATAGTAGTCCAACATAGGTGGTAGCGCTGTTGAAATCGAAAAGGCCGAAATCAAGAGCAAGGATAGCCCAAGTAGGCTCATTTTTTCTAAAATTCGTGTCATAATATAGGGATTAGAACATCCTTTCCTTACTTGTCTGATAGTTATTTTTTCATTATAATCTAAGGAGACTTTAAAAAATAGGACCTAGGTCCTAAAAAAGGAGATGTATGCGTAATCATGACATAAGACCTCAACTTGACCAGGTCTTTCCACCCCCCTACCTCGACCAATTACAGAAAGTCACCTTTCAAAAGAATGATTATATTTGTACCCAAGGAAAAGCTATCACAGAGCTAACCTACATTTTGTCAGGAAAGGTAAAAATTGTGCGTTCTCTCTTCAATGGTAAAGAACATATCCTAGAAATGCTTAACCAACCACAAATATTTGGAGATGTAGAACTCATGACCAATCAACCAGCAGGGTCATCAGTCATTGCTTTAGAAGAGGTTCAAGCAGTTCAGCTCCCTTTAAATAATAAAGAAGAGCTCCTCAAAGATCCCGTTTTTCTCTATCAAATTGGGCATAACCTAGCCATGGCACTGCATAAACAGGGTATTACTGCCTCAACAAATGCAAGCTACTCTGTCAAAGAGCGTCTGGCTACTCATATGTTGAGTATTGAGGAAGAAGGTATTTTTCAACTATCACCATCTATCCTAGCTGCCAGTTTTGGGACTAGCTATCGCCATGTGCAACGAGTCATCAAACAATTTATCGATCAAGGAATTATTGAAAAAGAAGCTTTTAAGACCTATCGTATTTTACAACGACAAACCTTGGAAAAACTGGCTTTTATCGATTAGAAAAAGCCTCACTTTAACCCTTGATGGTTTAATTTTCAACCCTTTTGTGCTATAGTTATAAACAAGTAAATCAAAGAAAATAGAGGTAAACAAATGGACGCTCAAACCAAAATTATCCGCGCCAGCCATATGATTGATATGAATGATATCATTCGCGAAGGAAACCCAACCTTGCGTGCTGTCGCTGAAGATGTAACCTTCCCACTATCAGACGAAGACATTATCCTAGGTGAAAAAATGATGCAGTTTCTTCGTAATTCACAAGATCCTGTTATTGCTGAAAAGATGGGGCTTCGTGGGGGAGTCGGTCTTGCAGCCCCACAATTGGATATTTCAAAACGCATTATCGCGGTTCTCGTTCCAAACCCTGAAGACGCTGAAGGTAATCCACCACAAGAAGCATATAGCCTTCAAGAAATCATGTACAACCCTAAAGTAGTTGCCCATTCTGTTCAGGATGCTGCTTTGGGTGATGGAGAAGGATGCCTCTCAGTCGACCGCGACGTTCCTGGTTATGTGGTTCGTCATGCTCGAGTAACTGTTGAATACTACAACAAAGAGGGCGAAAAGCAACGTGTTAAGCTCCGTGGGTACAACTCAATTGTTGTTCAACATGAAATCGACCATACTAACGGTATCATGTTCTACGACCGCATCAATAAAGACAATCCATTCGCCATTAAAGATGGACTCTTGATTATCGAATGAAGAAAGCCTCAGTAGCAATACTGAGGTTTTAATTTGAAGATAAGGCCTTAGTGCCTCCGTATAGCTGAGTTAAAGTAGAAAAGAACCGACTTTGTCAGTTCTTTTTTCATTATGTAAACCTGTCCTCAGACAAGCATATTGTAAAGTGTTTCGTTACCGTGAAGGTTGATATAACTTGGGTCAAAGGCTGAAAGACGCTCGAGAAGTCCATCATAATCGTCCTTATCACTAAGAGCGATACCAATGAGAACTGGACCTTTTCCTTTATTAGCACGTTTGATGTACTCAAAACGAGTGATATCATCATTTGGTCCCAAGATATCATTTACAAATTCACGAAGGGCACCAGGACGTTGTGGGAAGTTAACCACAAAGTAATGCTTGATGCCATCGTAGATAAGCGCACGTTCTTCCATCTCTGGCATACGGTTGATATCATTGTTACCACCTGAAATGATGCAGACGATGGTTTTTCCTTTAATCTCATCTTTAATCACTTCCAAAGCTGCTACTGATGCTGCACCTGCAGGTTCTGCAATGGTACCAACCTTAGAGTACATATCAATTAGGGTTTCTGAAATCAAGCCTTCATCAACTCCCAAGAGACGGTCAACATATTTACGTGCAACTTCATAGGTCTTGACACCTACCTTTTGAACAGCAATCCCATCCGCAAACTTATCAATTTCTTCGAGTTTTATAGGATAACCACGGTCAAAGGCAGCACGCATACTACGAGCACCACTAGCCTCAACACCAATAACTTCCATAGATGGTGCCACATCCTTGATATAAGTAGCCACACCAGAGATAAGGCCTCCGCCACCTACTGGAACCAAGATACTATCGAAGGAAACACCCTCCTCTTGAGCCTGCTCATAAATTTCATAAGCAACTGTTCCTTGACCCGCTTGGACATTATAATCGTCGAATGGATCAATGAAAGTCATGCCTTCAGACTTGGTATATTCCTGTGCTGCTTGAGCAGAAGCATCAAAGGTATCTCCCACCAATTTGATTGTTACAAACTTGCCACCAAAGAAACGGACTTGACCAATTTTTTGGAGAGGCGTTGTTACTGGCATAAAGATGGTTGCCGGAATCCTCATCTCGTTACAAGTATAGGCAACCCCTTGAGCATGGTTGCCGGCTGATGCACAAACCACACCACGCGCCTTATCCTCATCACTCAATTGATGAATAGCATAGTAGGCTCCTCGCAATTTGAAAGAGCGCACCTTTTGCATATTTTCTTTTTTAATATAAATGGTCGCCCCGTATTTTTCAGATAAGTAGCGATCAAAATCTAGTGGTGTGCGTTCCACCACGTTTTTTAAGACTTCATTAGCCTTTACGATATCATTTGCAGTAATCATTGGCTCTCCTTTGACACAATATTCAAACTATTTCTATTGTATCACAATTTTCAGAAAAAATAGCAGCCAGTATAAAGAAAACTCCTTGTTTACACAAAGAGTTCTACTTATTATTTATCAACTTTTTTTGACATCAAGAAGTTACGAAGAGCTGCAAGGGTTGCCGCACCTGCAAGGACAATAGCTGTAAGGATAGCTACAGCATGTTCTCCCCACTTGTGAGATTTTGCTGTTTTAGCAATTGTAGCCTTAAGATCTTCAGTTGTTCCTTTTTCACCTGCTTGCGTCGTTGTCTTACTTGCAAGGTTAAGATCTTGACTACCACTGTAAGTATTATCTGACGAAGCTGTATTGATAAGGTCTTGACGGCTACTGCGAGTATAGCTAACATTTGTTGTAATGCTATCAATCATCTCAACAATATTTCTGATTGTAGTTGCATCGTACAAGCCACCCTCAGTATCTTTCAAGATTGATACTGCTAATTTTTCAATTGAAGCTTCTGAAGAAGCTGCTACCACAGAGTGAGATTCTGAGCTTGCTGTTTCTGAATATCTTGCATAATTGCTAAAGAGTGACGCTGCTTCTGTAATTGTTTCAGAAGTACTTGGTAAGTTTTCTGAGACGCGAGGAGCTGCAGAGAGTCTATTCCAACTATTGATGTTTTCTGATAATCCATCAAGGATGACTTCCTCAGATGTGCTCACTGTTTCTGAAACCGCCGAAGTCACTTCTGAAATGCTCACTTGACTTTCTGATACTTCTGACGGAGCAACTGAGACAATTGTGCTTGAAGTTTCTGAAACAAGACTAGTACTTGCCTGACTCTCTGATTCTGTCAAAGAAGCCACTGGTTCAACTACTGCATGTGATTCTGAAATTGCTGTCGTCGTTGGAATTTCTGTCTCTGAAGTTGATGCTTCTGAAATAATCTCAGTTTCTGAGACCTTCGATGACACTGTTGTGCTTTCTGATACTTCTGATGAGGCTGTTGAGTCAGCTGTGCTTGCTGCCTCTGAAGCTGGTGTAGTGATTGAATCTGACGCTACTGTACCTTGATCCGTATTAGACGCTGACTTGTCATCTTTCTTATCATGTGCGGTCTCTGATACAGCTATTGCCACTGGAACAGCTGCTGAGTTTACTAACTCGTCAACTGTTGGTGCTGGTTTAGTTATTTCATCTAGTTTAGGAGCTTCAACAGATGGTTTCGTATCAGTTGGAGCCTCTGAACCTTTGTTTACTGTTGTATTTTCGGATTTAGCTGTTTCTGAGCTTGCTTCAGATGTTACGGTATTGTCTGCTTTCTTACCAGCTTGGTTAGTAACTGGTTTCAAGATAACTGGTTCTACCGGTGTTGCTGTTGTGTCTTCCTTGATATAGAGCATGTTCCAAAGCGTTAGTTTAGGAACGGAAATGACAAGTACTGGTTGACCATTTTCATCTGTTTCAAGACTTGCTTGTGCCTTCTTCATGCTTGAAGTTGCCCAATCATCTGGTGACGTCACATAGACTTGATCAACAATTTTAGCTGCTTCTTGGGCTGTTTTACCTGCTAGACTAAGACGAACTGTGAGATTTTCTTGAGCGTCCGGTGTTTTATTATCCGCATAACCCTCTTCATTATGCCAGCCCGCATTGATGCCCATCATGTTAATCATTTGAACAGTTGAGAAACCTTTTCCTGATTTAGCAAATGTCCAAACTTGATCTCCTGTCACACCTAGAGCATCCTTAGAAAGGATTTCACCAGCAGCATTCTTGGTAGATACAGCCTGAGTGCTATTAGTCACCCCCTCACCACGAAGAAGATTTTCATAAGCAGTGATAAACTGTTGGTAATTGTAAAGCTTACGAATAGTGTCCTTAGCCACACTGAGGTACTGCGTTGGGTAATAGGCACTTTGAAGAACGTTAAGGGCTGCATTAGCATTGGCAAGGGCTGCAATGGACATGTGATAACCACCGGCTGCAGCTACTGTCGCATCTACGAGAAGAGTCGCGTCAGCTTGCAATGGCTTACCAGCAAGGGCAGCTTTACCAGCACCGTTAGTTGCTTTTCCGCCAGGAACAGTATAATCAATACCTGGTTCTTCCATGTAGGCACCAACGATAAGTGATTTACCAGTTTTATTGCGTACCATATCGATACGTGCTTTCAAATCACCATAGGCAACCTGCATACGTCCTGGAATAACTGAACCACCGTTTGTCCAGAGCTCATTATAAACAACATCTTGACGTGCCTTGGCTAATTTATCATCATTACCACCATTGACATCATTGATTGTGATGTAGTACTTTTCACCAATGAGGTCTTTCATAGCATTAATAAATGACGCATATGAATCAGACATCATGTGTGAGTCAGCCTCATCTGAGCTGTTACGGTGCTCATAATCAGTCACACGGTTGTCACCAATTGTATCACCTTGCCAACCATCAAAGCCCATACGATCCATAGCTGATTTCATGACACCCGCAATGTATTTTTGCCAATCTGGATTAGCCGGATCATAGTAAACTTGAGTTGGGTTATCACCGATAGTGTAAGTCATCGGCTCACCCTTCTTACCAAAGCTATCGTAGAAGTTATAAGCCAAAGCAGCAAGTGGAAGGGCTATATTCTTTGGATTTGAATCTGCTGAAATCATGTTATAAAGCATGGCAACAGCACCTGACTTATGAACTTGGTCAACCAATTCTTTAACAGCCTTAGTGTCAACCTGAGTGTGACTCCAGGTATTCCATTTTTGAACAAAGCTATCAACACCCTCTGGGAAAGGATCTGTAGCTTCACTATAAGCATCATAGAAGAAATATGAGTTGATATTCATAGACTTCATGAGCTCAAGCTCTTTACGGTAGGCTTTAAGATTTTTAACAAGAATACTATTTTGATCAGTTGGCGAACCTGCTACGATACCGTAACGCGGGAAGACTGTCCAATCATCTTCAACAGACAAGCCAGCACGTTTGCTTGACAAGACATTGCCTGATTTATCGTTGACACTGATTGTCACCAAGTAACCCGTATTGTTTGTCAACCACTCTGACGCTACTGTCAAGTTTGAAACCTTAGCTGAAGCTCCTGCCGCTAGCGTGAGGTCAACGTTATCTTGACCGATGATCTCTGAAGCATGTTGAAGTGTCAAGTTGACAGTCATCGTCTTAGTTTCTGCTGTTGGATTAGACACAACAACAGAATAGTTAATATCACCATCTGCCTTGTTATAAGTAGCTTTTGTTGTTTCTGGATCTGTCAAGTAAGCATCACCATTTAAGTTTTGCTCTGTCACTTCTGTAACTGGTGTCACTTGAGCAGTTGAATGGCGTCCTACTTCAGTAGCATTATCAGATGATGATGTGATGGTTTCCACAGCAGCTGACTCAGGAGCTAGTGCTTCACTGGCTACAAGCATTTCTGAGCTAGCACTCTCTGCTGGCACAGCTTGTGAAAATATTGTAGAAGCTGTTGCTGTTGTTGCAGTATCTGTCGCAACAGTGGCAGATGATGGACCTACTTCTGTTGTCGCAACTGGAGAAACTGCCTCCGTTGGTACCACCACCAAGTTATCTGCTTCAGTTGTAATGACTGGTTTTGTTGCTTCTGAACTGACCATGCTATCTGCCTTGGCAACCTGATTCATCCCTAGGACACCGCCGGCTACAAACAAACCTGATAATAATTTAGTTGACGCTACTTTCTTTGACATCTCTCTATCCCTCTAAAAAAGTTTAAATCACCTCGGCGTTTCAAATTATCACTATTTGTATTTGCATGCTGTAAACTCGAGTTATTTTTTAGTTTCATAAAAATCGCTTGGTGTTTCTTATGAAACTAATGTTAACTTAATCTTTTTTGTAAGACAAGGGAATTTACGGCAATCCTCGTAAACGGTAATTTTTTCATCATGAATGGTCAGGTTTTTTCAGAAATTTGAGAACAACATTTTCTAATTTCATTAAATATTCACTTGATTCAGCCTACTTAAAATAACAAAAATAAATCCCAAATAATGAAAATCGAGCACCTAAATTTGCCCATACGATGAAAGTTAAAAAAAAACCACCTCTCACACAAGGCGAGAAATAGTTTGTTTATCGATTTTTAGTATCTAAAATAATGGTCACAGGGCCGTCATTAACCAGACTAACCTGCATATCTGCACCAAAGCGTCCTCTTTCTACAGGAACATGTGTTGACAAGGATTGGTTGAAGTCGTCATAGAGCTGGCTAGCCATGTCAGGCTTTGCAGCTCCCGTAAACGCTGGTCTATTCCCTTTTTTCGTATCTGCAAAAAGCGTAAACTGAGAAATCGACAAAATCTGGCCATCAATATCCTTAACAGAAAGATTCATCTTACCATCTTCATCTGAAAAAATGCGCATATTGACAATCTTACGAACTGCATACTCTAGGTCCTCTTTGGTGTCCTCTGGACCAACTCCGACCAAGAGTAAGAGCCCCTGTTTAATAGCACCAACCGTAGAATCCTCAATAACCACAGAGGCACTTTGCACGCGCTGAATTACAATCTTCATTGCAGTAACTCCTTACCCATTCGTACGTTTAACACTGTAAACGTCAGGGATAATTTTAATCTTATCCACTAGACCAGTCAATTCAATAAGGTTTGCAATTTCAAAGCTAACGTGAATATTGGCAAACTTCATGTCCTTAGTTGGTTGTGCATTGACCGTAGCGATGCTCTTAGTTGTATTTGACAAGATTTGAAGAACATCATTCAACAGACCAGAACGGTTAAGGCCATAGATGTCAATCTCAGCTAAGTAAGATTTATTGGCATTACGTTCATCCCACTCTACTTCGATTAAACGTTGTTCATAACCTTCTTGACTCTTGATATTATTACAATCTGAACGGTGAATAGCAATTCCACGGCCCTTGGTGATATAACCTTCAATCTCATCTCCAGGTACTGGATTACAGCACTTAGCAATACGCATGAGAAGGCCTGAAGCACCTTGAATGATGACGCCATTTTCACTCTTAACCTTAAGAACTTCTTTCTTCTCAGTCTTAACCTCGCCACCGTTCATTAGCTCTTCAGCTTCAGCTTTTGCCTTAGCACGCTCTTCCTCACGGCGTTCTTTTTCTGTCAGACGATTGAAAACAGCAGCAGCACTAATTTCGCCAAAGCCAACAGCGGCATAGAGAGCTTCTTCACTACGCACACTCATACGAGGGAGAATTTCCTCAATATGTTTCTTGTCTAGGTACTTATTGGCAATATAGCCATGCTCTTGGAAGTAGGCAATCAAAAGCTCACGACCTTTGGTGATAGAAGCTTCCTTATCCTGATTCTTAAAGAATTGTCGAATTTTATTTCTGGCCTTAGTTGTCTTGACCATCTTAATCCAGTCACGACTAGGACCAAAAGAATTGGCATTAGTGACAATCTCAACCACATCACCTGTCTTAAGTTTGGCAGTCAAGGGAACCATACGACCATTAACCTTAGCACCTGTAGCCTTCTCTCCAACTTGGGTATGGATAGCATAGGCAAAGTCAATAGGTCCTGAATCTTTAGGCAATTCCTGAACAGCACCATTTGGCGTAAAGACATAAATACGCTCTGAGAAGATATCCTCTTTAACAGAGTCTACAAATCCCATAGCATCACCATTTGAGGCATCTTGAAGTTCAACAAGATCTTTAATCCAGTTCATTCCCAAAGCGGACTCTTTCGAATCTACCTTGCCCTTGATCCCTTTCTTGTAAGCCCAGTGAGCCGCAACCCCGTATTCGGCAACTTGGTGCATTTCCTTGGTACGGATTTGGATTTCAATAGGTCCTTTTGGTCCATAAACCGTTGTATGGATAGACTGGTAACCATTGGATTTAGGATTGGCAATATAGTCTTTGAAACGGCCAGGCATCGGACGCCAGAGCTCATGAATGTATCCCAACATGGCATAAACATCACTGTGCGTCTCCATGACACAACGGATGGCAATCAAATCATAAATTTGATCGAAGCGCTTTTTCTTGTCGCGCATCTTACGATAAATAGAGTAGATATGCTTTGGACGACCATAAACATCACCAACAAGTCCTTGTTCAGCTGTATAGGTCTTAATTTTATCGACAATCTCGTCCACAAGTGCCTCACGCTCGCGGCGTTTTTCCTTCATCATGTGGGAAATCTTATAAAATTCTACCTCATTAAGGTAACGGAAGGACATATCTTCCAATTCCCATTTGATACGACTGATACCCAGACGGTGAGCCAAAGGAGCATAGATTTCCATGGTTTCACGAGAAATACGCTCTTGCTTATCCTTGCGAAGATGCTTTAGGGTACGCATATTGTGTAAACGATCGGCCAATTTAACCAAGATAACACGGATATCCTTAGACATGGCCATAAGCATCTTACGGTGGTTTTCAGCCAACTGCTCCTCGTGGGACTTGTACTCAACCTTACCAAGCTTAGTAACACCGTCTACGATATTTCGTACATCCGTACCAAAATCCGTTTCCAAATCATCGAGCGTTTTTTCGGTGTCTTCAACGACATCGTGTAAGAAACCACAGGCTACTGTCACGGCATCAAGATGAAGGTCTGCCAGGATACCTGCCACTTGAATAGGGTGAATAATATAAGGTTCTCCTGACTGACGAGATTGCCCACTATGAGCATCTGTCGCATAATGCCAGGCTTTTTCAACTAATTTCAAATCATCTGCTGACATGTAGGCCGAGCAAATGTCTAAAATTTCTTCTCCTGTTACATTTTTATCTTTAGCCATGATTTCTTCCTTCGCTTCTTTTAATAACCTTTATTTTATCACTTTTACAAGTAAAGAAAAAGAGCTAGATAGGCAATTATTAACTGCAAGGAGCCAACTTGAAAAGCACAACATCTTGTGTTAGAATGATTGAACAAACACAAGATATAGATAGAAAGAGGACACTTATGTCTCAACTTACCCTCGTTTATATTAGTCTAAGCGGCAATACCCAAAGCTTTGTCAAACGTATGTCTGACTATCTATCCCTCAACCACGGGATTGAATGTCGCCAAATCAATATTAAAGAGCTTAATCATGAAACCTTCCAAGTAGATGAACCCTTTGTTGCACTCTTGCCAACCTACCTTGAAGGTGGAAATGGCGTGGACAATGGAGATGTCGAAATCCTAACCAATCCACTGGGAGATTTTATCGCAGCCCATGATAACCACAAACGTTGCTTTGGTATCATCGGTTCTGGTAACCATAACTTCAATAACCAGTACTGCCTAACCGCCAAACAATACAGTCAACGTTTTGGCTTCCCTATGTTGGGAGACTTTGAGCTTCGTGGCACACAGTCTGATATCGAGCGTCTGGCACCTATTATTCTAGAAGCACAAAAGAACTTTAACCAACGCTAAAACTACAGCAAAAAAGCCCCTATCAGGGCTTTTTATCTTGCTTAATTTTTCTCTTGCTTTTTGATTCCAAAGAATCCAGCCAAGGTCAAAAGAACCATTCCAGCTAAAGTTGCTGACATAGATTCGTCTGAACCAGTGTTTGGCAAGGCCTTAACTGAACTTGAACCTTGAGTTTCTTGCACTTGAGCTTGAGGTAAGATAACGACTTGAGCGTTTGACAATTGGATAGCTGAAGCAGGTTTAGCCATGCTAGCAACTGCAGTAGCATTTGGTTTCACATGCTTAGTTTGGTCTGCCATCTCAACACCTTTTGGTGACTTCTCAGATTCTTTCTTAGTCGTATCCTCAACTTGATTTGCCTTTTCCTTAACAACCAAGCGGTACTCTGCAAATCCTGCTTGTGTTGATGGTCCTACATAACTAATGGCATCCTGACCAGCAAGGTGGGCACGTGCATTGTCAGATGAGGCAAAACGGATATCTGCATTCGTAATATTAGGAACGAAACTCCAATTTCCATCAGCAGTTGGGTTAATCGTTTTCTCACTAACGATATAATCAATGATTGCCTGACGATTCTCAAGATTGAGGAGACGTTTTTCTGCAGCATCCTTAACACCAGGGAAGTTACCAGTCGCACGATAGTTGTTAGTCACGACAAGGAAAGTCTGATTCAAATCAATGGGTTTACCTTGATAAGTCAAGTCACGAACACGACTAGCATCTGGGTTAACCAACTTACCTTCACGATCGTATTTGTTAGGTTGTGTCAAATCAAACTTATAAGTCAACCCATCAATCACATCGTAATTGTATGAGCGATAGCTACTATTAATGAGTTGTTGTGGCTCTTTGCTATTAGGATCAATTTGATTGAACTGTCCTGCAGACATTTCCAACCATTCTTTTATTTGTGCACCAGTCACCTTGAGTAGGGCAGTAACATTGTCGTAGAGGTAGAGGTCCGCGACATTCTTAATGGCTAATGGTCCAGCTGGAATATCGGTATAGTAGGTCGCATCCCCACGAGTCCCTGCCTTGAAAGGTGCTGCAGCTGAGAGGAGTGGAAGATTCTCATCTGCTGTTCCAGCTACTTGTTTTTTAGCATACCATAGTTGTGCATTATTAACGATTTGAATAGATGGATCGTCCTGAACCTGAGCAAAATAGCTAGTAATTGGTGCAGTAGTCTCACCAACTTCCTTACGAACATAGTTGATTGTTCCATTATGGTCATGAGCAGCCATATTAATTAAGTCCTTGTCCGCAACATCTGACTTAGTATCAATCTTTTCAAGCTTGGCCTTACTGTTAACAACTTTCCATTTACCATCCGTGTAAGTCAATTTGACATCCATGATGCCTAGATGATCTCCGAATTTACCAGCCATAACCACAGGTTTCCCATTGATGAGACCATTGACATCATCTACACCAGGGTATTTCGCATAAAAACTTGTACCATCTCCATTTGGGAAATCCGCATGAGAATGCCCTGTCGCAACAGCATCAACACCTTCGATACCAGCAATTTGGTAACCTTCATTTTCCTCGTTCTTAGTATATTCATTGTCGCCAATACCAGAGTGAGCAGCAACAAGGATAAAGTCAGCTCCTGCAGCCTTCATCTTAGGAACGATAGCCTTAACAGCCTCCATTGGATCGTCAACAGTTACCTTACCTTCAAGATTGGCCTTATCCCAAACCAAAATCTGTGTTGGAAGGACACCAGTAATACCTATTTTTAGCGTTACCTGTTTGCCGTCTGTATCAGTAAAGGTCTTGTTAACAATCTTATAAGGGTTGTAATAGTAGTCACCTGTCTGAGCATTACGCACATTAGCATTGATAATATTAATCTTAGCAGCCTTAACCATACGATCCAAAAATTCTAGACCATAGTTAAACTCGTGGTTTCCAAGCGTTTCGGCATCGTAACCCAGCATCTCAAAAGCCTTATACATAGGGTGAGTCTCGCCTTGGGCAACAGGATCAATCAAAGCCTTATAAGTCCCAAAAGGAGTTCCCTGAATCGTATCCCCACTGTCCACTAAGACCGTATTGGGATTGGTTTCACGGGCTTTTTTGATAAGGACAGCAGTTTTAGACAAACCAACTGTTTGAGACGGCTTATCTTGATAATAATCATAGTTAACCAAGTTGGTATGAAGGTCTGTTGTTGACAAAATCTGCATATCAACAGTCTGCCCCTCATGAGCAGGCTCTGTAACAGTTTCAGCCTGTACTGGCACCGCTGGTGTCACCTGATTGGCATTCGTCAAAACAGCACTGGCCTCTTGACTTGTTTGGGCCGTTGAGGTATTAGCTGATGGCTCTGCAGACGCATTTGTCGCTACTGCTGTTGCTGTAGTAGAAACAGTTTCTGTTCCTCCTTGAGCAGCTGTTCCCGAAGTTCCTTGTCCAGATACGGCAGCAGTCCCACTATCTGTCACAGTTTCAGTTGAAGTAGTTGGTACTGGTGCAGTTGCCTCATCAGCATGACCTAGGACTTGTGGCACAGTCAAGAGAGCAAAAAGGCCCAAAACCACAGCAGATTGAGTCACATAACGATTCGTTTTCATTAAAAATCTTCCCCTTTTATAAAGATAATACAATTATATTAAACCTAAATAAGATTATCAACTTTTTTAGAAATGCTCGATTTGTCATACAAAACTAATGGCACGATGCAATCTTAGCTTAAAAGTGTCAAATACAAAAAAAAGTTGGAACAAGGCCAACTTTCTCTTACTTATTCAATTCCAAGGCATAACTCACACTGCTCAAAGCATAGAGGGGAGCTGTTTCCGTCCGCATAATACGTGGTCCAAGGCCAACCTTAACGCCACCAGCTTCCTCAAAAGCATCAATCTCTGACGAAGAAATACCACCTTCTGGCCCAAAGATAAAGAGAATTTTCTGACCACTCTCTACCTGAGCCAACTCACGAGCTAGAATAGCCAACTCGCCTGCTTTGGCTGTTTCCTCATAGGCGATAAAAATCTTATCAAAATTATCTAATTCTGATAGAAATTGCCTTTTTTTCTCGAACAATCTGACTTCTGGAACACGATTACGCTTTGATTGTTCCGCAGCTCCTAGAGCAATTTTGGCAAGCTTATCTTCCTTCTTGGCAAGCTTCTTACCATCCCACTTAACCACCGACCAATCAGCAGGAAAGCTCCAAATGGCTTGTGCTCCAAGCTCCGTTGCCTTTTGTGTCACCAACTCTAGCTTATCTCCCTTGGGAAAACCGGAGGCAATAGTTACAGATACAGGCATCTCGACATTCTCATTTAAATCTTCAATCACTTCAAAGACGTGATTCTCACGGTCAGTCACACGTGCAAGACGCTTGATGCCATCTTCAAAAACCAAAACCACCTGATCATCCTCTGTTAAACGCATAACGTTAAACATATGCTTCACAGTATCCTTGTCCTTGATGATTACTGGATTTTCAATCTTCCCCTTTATAAAATACTGTTGCATTTAGCCTCCAATCACACCTGAAATATTATCTGTCTTCTTGAAGACACAAGCATTCCACTCCCCCTGAACCATGTGAGTTTCTAGGAAGAAACCTGCTTTCTCAGCCGATTCACGCACCATATCCCATTTTTCAGAGATAATGCCCGACATAATCAAATAACCTTCATCCTTAACCAAACGGTAGGCATCTTCCGTCAAATGAATGAGAATGTCCGCCAAAATATTAGCCACGATAACATCAGCTTCTTGCGTCACACCCTTCAAAAGATCTCCCGCAGCAACGTGGATATTTTCCATATCAGGATTCATATCAATGTTTTCCTGTGCCACTCGAACCGCCACATCATCAAGGTCATAAGCGTAGATTTCCTTGGCACCAAGCAGAGAGCTAGCAATCGAGAGGACTCCTGAACCAGTCCCCACATCAATCACCGTCTCACCACCACGAAGCACCTGCTCCAAGGCAAAGAGGCTCATCTTAGTCGTTGGATGTGTTCCTGTCCCAAAGGCCATACCAGGATCCAACTTAATGATCTTTTCCCCCTCTGATGCTTCATAATCCGTCCATGACGGTACGATGGTCAAATCATGGGTAATTCGTGCTGGTTCATAGTATTTTTTCCAATTCTCAGCCCAATCCTCTTCAACCAATTCTTGAGTAGCCAAGTGAATATCTCCTGTTTCAAGACCAAAATCTGTCAACTCAGCCAAACGCTCATTGACCTGCTTAGTAATGGCCTCGATATCTGCTGACTCTGGATAATAAGCCGTAATTTTAACCGTTTCAACCTGCTCAACCTCAGGATAAAGTTCCCCAAAACGGTCCGCATTTTCCAAATAATCTGCACTATCATCAATAGCCACACCCTGGCTCCCAGACTCAATTAAAATATTAGAAGCCGCTTCTTCGACCTCACGATTAACTTCAATCGTTAATTCTTGCCATTTGTCCATATATTATATCAACCTATCTAAGAGATTCAGTCGAAAAACTGAACCTTCCTTTCTATTTCTCTATCATTTTTTTCATGTAGACCATATCCATACCTTCTTTTTCAGGCTCAATATGGGTTTGATGGTAGCCATTCTTCTCGTAGAAGGCGACCATGCCTTCATCCTGTAACACCGTACACAAATCCCATTGTCTAACGGTTGAAAATTCCTCTTCTAGCAAGCGCAATCCTTCAGATCCATACCCTTTTCCTTGATACTGGGGCAAAATCGCTGCCGTTCCCAACCAAGCTTTCGTTAACTCTTCATTGGTCTGAATTCGTAAAAAGCCTATCTTCTCTTCATCTTCTTTTACAAAGTAGTAATAGCTATTAGGTCGTTCTGCCAGTTTCCATTTGATTCGTTCACGGTCCTCCAGATAAGGATCATACTCATCTTCGTATTTCTCATAAACTGCCTTAAAACTGGCTCTTTGAATGGCAATAATCGTTTCTAAATCTTCTGCTCTGACTCTCTCAAGTGTTATCATCATTTCTTCTCCATATAATCACGTACTCGTTCCTGCAACTGGGGAATGACGCCCTCTGCTTTTATAAAATCCACTACAGGCATTAGTTTAAATTCCTGTCCCTCGTCACCAAAACGAATCTCACGATACTGCTCTTGGCTAATTTGGCCAACCACAAAAACAGCTGACCTATCTTTATCCAACATACTAGGATAGATTTTCGACCAAATAATCGATTCCTCTTTCAAAGTCAAGCCCAGCTCCTCCCAGACCTCACGTTGAAGACATTCAAGAGGCGTTTCTTGACCTTCTCTTCCACCACCTGGCAACTCCCATGTATTTGGCCAAGGAATATCTGGCTTATTATCTCTGAGAATGACCAAAATACTTTGCTCTACGAGTAAGGCAGCCTTAACACCTGTAAAATCGAACTGATCTTTTAAATAAGCATCCATCCCTTTTCGCTCCCTTTAATACCTTGGATAAGCAAAAAATTCCTTCTCTTCAAGTTGAGCTTTCCCTTTTTCGAAAGCTTCTTTGTCCCAAACCAAACCGAATTCCTCAGGTCCATCATCAGACAAAAAATCCATCAAGTCACTCAATCCTTCTGTTGCCACCTCATTCAAGGTCTCCGCAAAATAGGACAAAAACTCACGAGATAGACCTTTCTTAGGTTCATATGGAATTGTCACTAGGTAGTCCTCTTCATCAAAACGTGATTTTGCTGGATTGTAAAAGAGCACGTAATCCTCAAAAATGACATCTTCATCAGACACTTCACCCTTATCATCAATAGTCTCGACATTACTACTGTTTTGCGCTTCCAGGATAAACGTTACTTCCACAGCATGATTCTTTTTATCCCAGTCCATCGCAAAATCATAGTCCATGTGCTTATCCAGTTCTTCTTCTAATACTGACAAAAAGCCAAATTTAGCCATTTGTTTTCCTCGTTCTTTCTTATTATTCCCTTTATTTTAGCATAAAAGGAGCCAATAAAAAACAGAGTAGGCTATCCCACTCTGTCTTAGATAATTATTTAGCATTTTCAACCGCTGCTGTCACAAAGGCAGTGTAAAGTTCTTCAGCATGGTTTGGACGGCTATGATATTCTGGGTGGTATTGCGCTGCCACAAAGAATTTCTTGTCTGGGAGTTCTACAACTTCCATCAAACGATTATCTGGTGACACACCTGAGAATACAAAGCCTTCAGCCTCAAACTGTTCACGGAATTTAGTGTTAAATTCATAACGGTGACGGTGACGACGTTGAACAACTTCTTGGTTGCCATAAGCTGCAGCTGCCTTAGAACCTGGTCTCAACTTACATGGGTAAAGACCAAGACGAAGAGTACCACCCATATCTTCAATGTCAATTTGATCACGCATAATATCGATAATTGGATATTTTGTGTCTGGATCAAGCTCAGCTGAATTAGCGCCATCCAAGTTAAGGACATGGCGAGCAAACTCAATACATGTTAATTGCATACCGAGACAGACACCCAACATTGGCACATCATTTTCACGTGCATAACGAATAGCTTGAATCTTACCTTCAGTACCACGTTGACCGAAACCACCAGGAACAATAATACCATCAGCATCAGCCAAACGAGAAGCAACATTTTCAGCAGTCAAATCATTAGCATTGACCCAGTCAATATCAATGGCAGTATCATTTGCCAAACCTGAGTGTTTAAGTGCCTCAACTACTGACAAGTAAGCATCGTGAAGCTCCACATACTTACCAACAAGAGCAATTTTAGTTGTTTTCTTAAGGTTAAGCACCTTATCAACCATAGCAGACCACTCTGTCATATCTGCAGCTGGAGCATCCAGTTTCAAATGATCACAAACGATTTGATCCATACCTTGAGCCTGCATATTAAGTGGCACTTGATAGATATGTTCCACGTCGAGTGATTCGATAACAGCCTCAGGTGCAACATCACAGAACTGAGCTAATTTATTCTTGATTCCCTGACCAGCAGGTTGTTCTGTACGAATAACCAACATATTTGGTTGGATACCCAAACCACGCAGTTCCTTAACAGAGTGTTGCGTTGGTTTTGTCTTCATTTCACCAGCAGCCTTCAAATAAGGAAGAAGCGTTGTGTGGATATACATAACGTTGTCAGAGCCCACATCAGCCTTCATTTGACGAAGAGCTTCAAGGAATGGAAGACTTTCAATATCACCAACCGTACCACCAACTTCAGTGATAATGACATCTGAATCAGTTGTTGTCGCTGCGCGCTTAATCTTGTCTTTCAAAGCATCTGTGATATGCGGAATCACCTGAACAGTCGCACCAAGATACTCTCCTTTACGTTCCTTACGCAAAACTTCGCTATAAATCTTACCAGTAGTCACGTTAGAGTATTTATTAAGATTGATATCAATAAAACGTTCGTAGTGACCAAGGTCAAGGTCAGTTTCAGTACCATCATCAGTGACATAAACTTCACCGTGTTGGTAAGGGCTCATTGTTCCTGGGTCAATATTGATGTAAGGATCAAATTTTTGAATCGTAACCTTAAGACCACGGTTCTTAAGCAAACGCCCAAGACTTGCAGCTACAATCCCTTTACCAATTGAAGATACCACACCACCAGTGACGAAAATATATTTTGTCATGTTAACTCCTTATAATATAATTCAAAACAACTGCAGATAGCAGATTGGTTACCCACTCAGATAATCACGATAGTCCTTTCCTAGTACCTGATTGGAGCCCTACAAAGTACCTCACCTTAGACAAGTCCAGTAAATGACTAAAAACAAAAATGACCCCCAAGAGTTTTACTCTGGGAGCCTTAATCATGACCTCTTCAAAAGAGGTGCCCGATAAATAGTCTAAACTATCCAAGACCATTTGTCAATGAAAACTTAGTCGTTTGACTCATCCTCATAGTCATCGTCATCATCTTCTTCTGACAACTCAACATCATCCAAATCATCATCTGGAATAATTTCATTCAACTCAGAGTCATAAGATTCCACTTCGGCTTTCTCATCATCTTCGCTATCGTCGTCATATTCAAGACTATCAGAATCAGGTGTAAAGTTCTCGTCTTCTGGATCATCGTCATTATAATCGATGGCATCTTCATCACCATCCATGAAGGCATTAACTTTCTTGTTCTTACGTTTTGGTGCATTTTCATCAGTATCTTCCAATGTGATGACCTCTTCATCTATTTCATCAATTGCATACCATGAACGCAAGCCCCATTTGTTATCACCTAGTGGAATGAAACTTCCATCCGTATTCAAATCTGAATAAAAGAATGGCAAAGCATTGCGGATATCAGCATCCGATTTTTCTAAGTAATTTTGAATTTCATTGACCAAATCATTGAAATACATTTCATTATCACGACCACGTGTTTCTAAGATAGCACGGGCCACTTCAATCATTGATAATTCACTTTTTTCTTGTCCAGCAAATACGTCTAGTTCCAAAGTGGTTCTCCTTCATTCTTACTCAAGCTAGTTTCTATCAGAAATAGCTCAGCAATCAATTTTTCGCTACCTTTTATTTTACGCTAAAAAGAGTCAATAGTCAAAGCATTTATAGAAGAAAAAATCAAGTCTCAACAGAAACTTGATTTTAGTCATATTATTTAACTTTTGCTGTGCTTGTGATAACTTCAACAGCTTTCTTCATAGTGATATCGTGTTTAAGCATTTCAGGTGAAAGAAGTGCAGAAACTTGTGATACTTCCATGTTGTACTCAGCTGCAAGATCATTGATTTCTTTTTGGATTTCTTCTTCTGTAGCATCGAATCCTTCAGCAGCAGCAACAGCTTCGATAACAAGGTTAGTTTTCACACGTTTGTCAGCGTCAGCTTCATATTGTTTGTGAAGATCTTCTTGAGTTGTACCAGTGATTTGGAAGTACATTTCAGGAGAGATACCTTGACGTTGCATATTACCCATGAATTCGTTCATAGCACGGTGAACTTCGTCTTCAACCATTTCTGCTGGCAATTCAACGATTTCAGCGTTTTCAACAGCCAAATCAAGTGCAGCACCTTCAACAGCGTCATCAAATGCGATTTCTTTAGCTGCTTCAAGTTCTTTACGGTATTTAGCTTTCAACTCGTCAAGAGTTTCAACTTCATCGTCAAGATCTTTAGCCAACTCATCATCAAGAGCTGGAACTTCTTTAGCTTTAACTTCGTTAACTTTAGTAACAAATACAGCAGCTTTACCTGCAAGGTCAGCAGCTTGATAGTCTTCTGGGAAAGTTACTTTAACTTCTACTTCATCACCAGCTTTTGCTCCAACCAATTGGTCTTCGAAACCTGGGATAAATTGACCTGAACCAAGTTCAAGAGAGTGGTTTTCACCTTTACCACCATCAAATTCAACACCGTCTACTGAACCAACAAAGTCGATAACAACAGTGTCACCATTTTCAGCTGCACCTTCTTTAACAACCAATTCAGCCAAGTTTTTGCGTTCGTTTTCAAGCTTAGCATCAACTTCTTCATCAGTAACTTCTTTAGAAGCTTCAACTGAAACTTCAAGATCTTTATATGCACCAAGTTTTACTTCAGGTTTTGTAACAACTTCTGCAGTAAGTGTCCAATCTTGACCTTTTTCAATTGATTTTACATCAATTTTTGGTTGTGCAACAACATCAAGACCAAGTTCAGCAATCGCTGCTTCATAAGCTGCTGGAAGAATTGCATTCAAAGCATCGTCGTAAAGAGCTTCTTCACCAAATTTTTGGTTAAATACGGCACGAGGCATGTGTCCTTTACGGAAGCCTGGAGCGTTCAAATTCTTTTTAACCTTGTTAAATGCTTGATCCAAAGCTGGTTGAATTTTATCTTGACCGATAGTGAATGTCACCACACCACGGTTAGTGGCTGTGTTTTCAAATGATACAGACATGTAGTCATTCTCCTTAAAATTTTTTATAGATACAGTTTAGTTTACCATATTTCAAAGCCTTTTAAAAGTTTTTTTATCCAATTTAATCACAAGAAAATCGTTAGAAACTACTACTTTTTCAAAATTTTGATAAACTAGAGCTATGAATATTTTACAAAGATACATCCAACAATTTAATTTTGAAGAGACCCTAATGGTACTCATTACGAAAGGGATTAAACTCCTTATTCTCCTCATCATCTTTCTTCTTAGTAAGAAGATTATCAACTTCCTTTTTAAACATACAGTGGGACGCTCTCTAGCTTGGACAATTCAAACACCTGCTCGACAAAAAACCATTGAACGATTACTACACAATTGCATGAACTACGTGCTATACTTCTTCCTTGTTTACTGGCTTCTTAGTATCCTTGGGGTCCCAGTATCTAGTCTCCTTGCTGGGGCAGGACTTGCTGGGGTTGCTCTTGGTCTAGGAGCTCAAGGCTTCCTATCTGATGTCGTTAATGGTTTTTTCATATTGTTAGAAAACCAATTTGAAGTCGGTGACGCAGTTGAAGTAGGAGTCGTTACAGGCCTTGTTTCAACAGTAGGTATTCGAACTACTCAAATTCGTGGATTTGATGGAACCCTCCATTTTATACCTAACAGAAATATCACAATTGTATCTAACAAATCTCGAGGAGATATGAGAGCTCAAATTGATATCCCAGTCTATCCGTCAACCGATATCAATAAGGTGACAAGCATCATACAAGAAGTAAATCGAGAAAACATTGAAAACTATCCTCAAATCTGTGGAGCTCCAAATATCATTGGATTAAGCACAACTCCTTCTGGACAACTAGTATTTCGTATTGATATTTTTACACAAAATGGACAACAAACTCATATCTATGCTGATTTCTTAAAACTTTACCAAGAAGCTCTAATCAAAGAAAACATTGAACTTCCAAGATTCATTGGGAACCCTATAGCAGTAAAATAAATTCTTTACACTACATTAAAAACACTTCAAAAGATAGATAACAGAAATCTACTTTCGAAGTGTTTTTTATGCCTTTACTCAATAATACTAGACTAGAATCTATATTCAAAATTAATCATCTTCATTATAAGGATCAAAATCTACCATCCAAAATTTTAACTCCCTGATCATCTTTTTTCGACCTCTAAAACATTCTCCAGCTAGCAGACGGTCTAACTTAGTAGCATCTTCCGAAGACAACTGATTACGGAAAGCATCAAGCTGCTCATCATAAACAAGCCTATCTACCGCATCTAACTCTTTATTCGGAAGACAAAAAGCAATATCTGAAATTTCGATATAACATTGTCTATTAGCTTGTCGTTTTACAGACTCCTGTCTTCTAACCTCATCATTCAACCTATTCCTAAACTTAGTTTTGAAATAGCGTCGAAGTTTATCATCATCAGACGCTAACTCAGGAAACTTTTTTAAAAGCTGATAAAGTGTCATCATTGCTTCCTGCTCCATATCAGCTTGGTCCCAAAGTTGGATGAAATATTGTCTACTAGCCTTAAGTACAATCGGCCTTACAACCTCATATGCGTGAACAAAAACTTCTTGTTCCATTAAACCTCCTATAAATAGATAAAATATTTGCAATTAAAATAATTACGAAACCTATTATAAGAGATACATAAGAAATAAAATAGAGACATATATGTCACTATAAAAATGATAGACTCTATAATTTCTTTAGTGGGTAAAAACCACTGTAGAGATTATAGAGCTTTTTGAGTATACACAAAAAGTCCCATAAGAACAATAATGAAAAGCGACCAAACTATCATTAGGAAGAACCTATAAGACTTATTAAGAGTGCCACAGAATTAATCGGAAATAAAGAGTAAAATATTAAGGTTTCCCTTGTTTTTGAAACTATCACTCATATCCAGATTTAAACAAAACTAGATTACCCTATACCACTATATCCTCTCTAGATGTTAGCTTTTCGCCACTCACTACAGTTGATAAACAGATCAGTCAAAACCACCCGTGAGAACCGGTGGCTTACTCTTCGGCTGAAAGCCTCTGCTACCGGCCGAGGCCTAAAGGCCTACCGAATGGTTTCCCTTCAGCACCACCTTTGCTAGCTGACCCGTCTAGCGGATTACTTTCTTTTATTCTTCTCACCTGTAAACGGATCATACTCATCAAATAGACTTAGCTGATCTGCTATCTCGTCTTCTTGTAATTGATTACGAATATATTCTTCAATTCACTTCTGATTTCGTCCAACCGTATCAACATAAAACCCTCGACACCAAAATTTGCGATTCCCATATTTATACTTTAAATTAGCGTGTCGATCAAATATCATTAAGCTACTTTTGCCCTTTAAATATCCCATAAATGAGGAAATACTTAGTTTCGGTGGTATACTCACCAACATGTGAATATGATCTGGGCAAGCTTCTGCTTCATGAATTTCAACACCTTTTCTTTCGCATAATAATCGTAAGATTTGACCAATACTGGCTTTGTATTTCCCATAAATTATCTGACGTCGATATTTGGGTACGAACACAATATGATACTTACAATTCCATGTAGTATGTGCTAAACTATTATTACCCTGTCTCATCAGGGGTCCTCCTTTTGTATATTAGTTAGTGGTCGGGAAACCTTATCTAATATAACACTTTAGGGGGACTTTTTTTATACATCGCTAAAAGCTTTTCGAAACCATTAGCACAGCTAGTGGTTTTCGTAAAACAAAAAAAACTAGACCTAGGTCTAGTAATGAGAATTATACTCCGCCAGTAGGACTCGAACCTACGACATCATGATTAACAGTCATGCGCTACTACCAACTGAGCTATGGCGGATAAACGCTAAGCGACTACCGTATCTAACAGGGGGCAACCCCCAACTACATCAGGCGTACTAGGGCTTAACTTCTGTGTTCGGCATGGGAACAGGTGTATCTCCTAGGCTATCGTCACTTAACTCTGAGTAT